>CAZQGM010000007.1:0-18764 GCA_964592885.1 uncultured Gammaproteobacteria bacterium | reverse complement strand
CTTTCCGGAAAAGAAAATGAGAGATAGTTTGTCGCTGCCCACAAAGAGAGGATGATAGTTAGGCTCAGAAAAATGCGGTGAAGGAATCCTCCGGGGTTACGGCGAATGATGATGATCCCCAGAAGTATATTTCCAAGGATCGTGATAAGTACCAGTGGCAGGAACATATCGTGACCTATTCTATCGTAATGGTATTTCGTACCCAGGTAAAGTGGTCGTTATTCCACTCAAGACCGAGGACGCGTTTCGCGAGCTCGATATTTGCTTCTCGGAGCGATGTACTATCTTTTGGATAGTACGTAGGAAACCGTTTCTGAAGATACGATAGAAATTCCCTTTCTGCCATAGTAGTCGCGCCAGGTGTTCGAAATACCTGTTGCATATCGGCTTCTATCTCCGTACGAATTGGTCGTCCGAGGAGAAGATCCGCGATCATAAGTGCAAGTTTGTTCCCGACATCGTTTGCTGTTGGGCCGGTTTGGGAGATAAATGATGGAACTTCTCCAAGGGCTGCAAGGAGAAAATTTGTCAGTTGTCGGTCGGGGACATGTCCAGATGCTAGGATAATCCATCGGATTCGAGATATAGGATCTGGGTCTGGTGGTCCCATTTTGAGCATCTCGAGCAATGGTTGTGGTAAACAATCGACAGTAAACGATGGTGCAAATTCTTTTCCTGCTGCTGATACCACATGAACCGGATACCCCAAGGCGCGAAGTTTATGCCCGATGTCATTGACGACGACTTTGGTAGGCAGATGATCGACCATTTCCACAACAATATCGACGTCTTTCATCAGTGCATCAAGCTGCTCAGGTGTTGCAATCGAAGACACCGTAACAATCTGCGCATACGGATCGATACTAAGTGCACCTTGAAGACTTGAGATTGCTTTCCTTTCATCAAGTGAATATATATCCGCTTTTGGAAGTCTACTTAAGTTTGATAGGGAATTGGTATCTGGATCAATCCCAATGAGTGCGCCTTCGCGACCAATCCCAAGTTGTATCAGCGCTGTCAGAACTGGCGAGCCAGTTGAGAGTCCGAGAAATAAAATTCGTCCGCGCGCAAGGCGTCCCCGTTCATAGTCAGTGAAAAATGCAGCCTCTCTAGAAAATAAAACCTCACTGAAATATGGCTCTGGAAGAATTTTTGCGATCTTCCCATCAGCTCGTACCACGTACGTACCAGGGGGAGGAATAACAGATTCATTTGGATGAAGCTGTGTATATTCTTCTAATTGAGATACATATCCAGCCTCAATTCGTTCTCGCTCCTCTGGTGAGAGCTTTTTCAGCTTCTTTTGAATTACCGTAAGCTCGCTTGGAGCATTTTCACGGTATAGCGTTTGAAGGGTTGCTGACGTGTGGATGTGTTCATCGGGAAAGCCTTGCTCTCGAATAAGCACCTCCGGTGTCACATGAACCATCTCCCTTTGTTGTTGTTTTTCAGCTTCTTGGCGAAACACGACACGATATAGCTCGGGTTTTTCCTCCGTTCGCCAGTACCCTGGGAACGCATCAAAAAGTGCTGCTGACTGCTCATTTAGCTTCGTCCCTTCTATTTTTTCTAGGGAAAATCCACTCGCCTCGACAAACGGGACGACTTCTGTCGGATGGCAGATCATGTACGTGTGGTCGAGTGCACCGATGATTTCTGCATGTCTTTCATACAAATCATGGAGTCGTTTATGAACGTCAATCTTCGTGTTTTTATCACAAAGTGGCTGAATGGTAAGCTGTGAAAGATATAGCCAAGCACTACCAGCAGGCACGAGAGAATCAAGGGCGTCGCCGGTGAGTAGTGCACTGATGCTTGTTGGAGTACCTACGCCAGATTCAAGTCTGGCGAAACCAAGCGTTTCTGTGTGCTCTTTTAGTTCTCTTAGATGTGATTGAAGCATTGCTGTTTGAGGAGAGGTATTTTCTCTTTGCGCAAGAATGGCGGCTTGGCGTTCGATGTACCATGTAGCAGCTGGGTGACTGACCACTGCAAAGTGTGTCGTAACCGATGCTAGAGTCTCATCATGAAGTGTCGGAAGTACAGCTGCACTCCCCGACGTGTATTTGGCATACGTGATATTTGTCAAATCACTCGGAGATGGGTGACGGGCGAGGAAGGTATCTGCTGGATGAATAGCAGCTGTTATGGCGGTTCGATCAAGAGTCTCCGGATTTTCGGTCATACGTATGTAGGATGTAGATATTGTCGTAGGCTACTGTGATTGGTATTTCAGGTGTTGACAAGAGAGATCTTTCTTATCGGATATATGTATAAATTAAGTGAATATATGTATAAATGCAGCCGAAGTAGGATTATTATAGGTGCATAAAAATGTTCCACATACATTGATCTATATTGATGTATATGCACTCTATAATTTCTTACTGGAACACGCTCTTGCAATGGTCAATTTGTATGAGTACACTGGATTCATATGACAACTATACTTATCGTGGAAGACGATCCACTCATGTCCCGCATGTATCAAAAGATATTTAAATTTGAAAAATATGATGTGGCGACGGCCATGGATGGAGTTGAGGGCCTTGAAAAAGCTCGTGCAGTCAAACCGACACTCATCCTTCTTGATATCATGATGCCGAAAATGAACGGCCTTCAGGTGCTTGAGAAGCTAAAAGCGGACCCAGAGATGAAGCATATTCCGGTCGTGATGCTCACAAACCTTGCTGGTGAGAAAGATGCTGAGACAGCACTCATGAATGGCGCTGCTAAATACATCATCAAGAGTGAGTATGAGCCAAAGGCGATCGTAAACATGGTCAAAGAGATCATCGCAGGGTACACGCGCGATGCAGTACCGACAGCAGGATAACGCGAGTCGAAGCACGAAGCATGAAGTTTCGATTTTCGAATTTCTGATTTTGCATTTATTTCATTTGTATGTCTGCCCAAATAAAAAAACCAGCGTCGGGGACGGTTCGTCGTACGAGTGTCCGACCAACCCTTTCGGTGCCCGCTACGAGTCGCTATCCATCACACGCGCCACTTATACAGCCGCATCATACGACGGCCATCCCAACTCAATCTCGACCACATTCAGTGCCTTCATCTGTTTCTACGCCTCTGCAGGTAAAAAAAACCGTATTTCCCGCTACTCGGTATCCAGCGCACACGCCACTTATTCAGCCCCACCACGTGATACAGAGCGCCGCTGCCCCAGCTCGCGCATTTGAGAAGACCGATCGACCTACCCCTGTCGTTCCGGCATCTCCAGATGTGTCGACTCATGTCGATCCCGAGGCACGTCCTTCCGTACCAAATCTCCGGCCAGACGACGCACTTGCGATTGAAGAGGAAACATCTTCAGAACTTGCAGAAATCGAGCCAGCGATTGATCGGGAAAATCGCATCGTGTATCGCGTGGGGACAATAGTAGCTATCGCTATCGTGGTACTGAGTGGCACATTTGTATCAGTTCGACCGCTTCTGATGAACGTGTCAACCGTTTCTCCGACACCGACACCCGCGCCTATTGCCCTTCCGACGACTGCGCCGCTTCCCCCGAAATCAGGAATAACGCTCGATATTTATAATGGGACTGGGGTTGCTGGTCGAGCTGGCACGATGAAGACGACGATCACGGCAGCTGGATACACAGTCCAAACGATCGGTAACGCAAAAAAGCGTGCCGCTACGACCGAAATTCATGTGTCAGACGATATCCCATCTGCGTTTACTGACGAACTTCAGACATTACTTGGGACGCGTGAAGCAATCATCCCTGATCTTGAGGGGGTGGGGCGTATACAGATAACCCTTGGCGCTGACATCAAATAGGATTGCATGCTATAATCCTCCTACTATGCAATCACCATTTCACGAACATAAACTCTGGCAGTCATCATTCGTCGCTCTCATGGAAGTCCATGATCTATTTGATCCCTTGAAAGGCGGGGAGAACGATGAAATCGTTCGCCAGGTGCTAGACAGCGCGACAGAATTATCAGCCAAAGTTGCAGATGGCTTGTCCCGGCTTGATAAACGCTTCGGTCGACAAATTCTTATGGATGCGATTGGCATGGTTGCTGTCGTCCGAACAAACCTTGCAGTATCATGGGGTCGAGGACTTCTCCCAGATGAGACGTTTCGCGCCACCGATACCAAATATAGCGATCTTGCGATAGCACTTCAGAACTACCGATAAGAGTTTGCTGTCGACCCAGTTCCGCTTGAGCGGGATACACTTCGGCAGGGATCCAGATTCAAATAGTATCCGTAGGATGGTTCGGGCATTTGTTATTTGTCCAACACACGAACGATTGTTTCTTGTTTCCTGTTTCGTGTGTATGTTTACCCTGAGTAGTTTCAACAAGCTCACTGTAAACTTGTCGAAAGGCTATTTGCTCTTTGTCCATGTCACCTGCTTGTTTTATACTAAATGTATATGAAACTCTACATCGGTGCGGATCATGGAGGATATACACTCAAACAGTCGCTTATCTCGTGGCTTATCTCAGAAGGTCACGATGCCGTTGATTGTGGAAATACGGTCCTTGATCCGGATGATGATTTTCCGGATTTTGCGTTTCGTGTCGCTGATCACGTCGCAGCTGATAGCGAGAGTCGAGGGATAGTACTCTGTCGGTCAGCAGGTGGCGTCACCATTGCAGCTAATAAAGTACAGGGCATACGGTGTGTGACGGCCGTAAATGCCCAGGATGTCACTCGAAATCGTCGGGATGATGATGCCAACGTGATTGCACTTGCTGGGGACTACATGACCGAAGATACGGCAAAGGAACTCGTCAGGATTTTTATCGCTACCTCGTACGAGCCCATCGAACGCCATGTTCGGCGCCTTGCCAAGATCACCGCTCGCGAATCTACCCATGTCTGAGGCTAAAAGGCCAGGCCTTTTGAGCTCAGAGATGCCATGCATGTAGTTTAGCCTCAAAATTCTTCATCTACATTTGTGTGGATTGAAGAGTGGAAAAGGTCATCCTCCAGAATATATCTTTTGTATCGCGACATAGCATCTATTTGTGAAGCAGAATTTGGATACATGAGACTGAAGATTTCTTCGTGATGTATCCACGGTGTTTTCCGCAGTCCCAAATATTCTGGGAGTGAACTATATGGGTACGAGAATAGGTAGCTTCCTATGTCTCTATGATTCGTTCGATAATATGCTTCTCGTTGTCTACTGAGACAATTTCTATGGATATACTTGGTAAGGTACATGCTGTGTTCATCGTTATTGACAGGAACTGCTTTATAGACGTCCTGATAGAGTTTTCCGACTCTTCGGTGGTTTGTATTAAAATACATCGAATATCTGGTGCATAGTGAGTTCATAAATTGATCAATGGCTGTCATATCCTGCTGTCGGATGTACAGATGAAAATGATTTGGCATGAGTGAGTAGGCAAAGAGTTTAATCGAATCGCTAAAATTGTTCAAATGTAATAGTTGGAGCGCTTCGGATTTATCTGTTTGATTTGCATGTGCATCATTGAGGATCGATTGAAGACTGTCAGTATCCTTTGGAAGAAGGTAGGTGGCTAAGTATGATTGAAACACATGATAGTCTTGCTCTGAGGTGAAGATGAGATTTTTTGCGACCCCTCGATTGAGGATATGATACAAGCCATTTTCAATATATTGCTTGATCCGATGTTTAGCCGGCATAGGGTACCCTTTTCTATATGACGCCTTTTTGCTGATTTATGCAAGGTGCCATGCTTGACCCATGTCTGAGGCTAAAAGGCCAGGCCTTTTAAGCTCAGACATGGGTAGGTAGTCTGTGAGGCATGGCAAGGAGAAAGGGTCGATATGAACATTCATAGCGTATTCTATGAGTATTGGGTGCCAAAGCAAGATTTAGATAATTTGCTAGTTGACACACTTCACTCACAATTGAAAAGATAGGTACCACTATGACAGATGTTATTTACGGAGTATTTGAAAAAGACATAAACGTACTTTCCCGAAAGATCGGGAGTGTGGCTGGCCAGATGCGCTGGGTGCAGATTGACGTAGCAGATAATACCTATGTTCCGATTGACCTTCCACATGATTTTCGACTGATGGCACCGACGATCGATCGGTATATCAAAGCAGGGCTCTCGTTTGAAGCACATCTGATGGTGTCTCAGCCTGATCGCTACCTAGCGGACCTTGCAGCTGCGGGATTTTCTCGGGTGATTGCACACGTCGAATGTGACGATCCACGCGAGTTTTTATCGGAAGCCCGAAGTTACGACATGGAAGTAGGGATGGCGATTGACGCAGAGACCGAAGTAGAGGTCATCGAGCCATTTTTAGAGGAAATTGATTTCGTCCTCGTCATGACTGCTGACGCAGGGTCATCAGGGCAAGCATTTCAGACAGAGACACTCGAAAAAATCCGCATGATTCACCGCGCCATGCCGGATCTTCCGATCGAGGTAGACTGTGGCATGAATCCAGAAACGGCCAAAATAGTCCGTGATGTTGGGGTTACGCGGATCGTTACGACTAGTTATTTGGAAAAAAACATCGATAATATCCCACAAGTGATCGAGGACCTAAGTGGTGAGCGAGACGAGTCAGACGTCAATGAAAAAGAAGACGAAGAGTAACGGGTGCTCTTGACAGTATCATCATGTGTACGTCACACTAGATATGTACTGATGTAAAAAGGAGCCCTGCCCTATGGCTAAAAAACCTGTCCACAAAAAACCTGTCCACAAAAAACCTGTCGTGCGTCGTGCCGCACATACTGCACCACAAGCGTTACGTTCCTCCTCTGACGTGACCAAGCAACCACTCGCATTGCCGATTATCATCGCATTTGTCCTATTTGCTGGATGGTTTCTCTATTCGCAATATATGACATACGCGTCGTTTGGCGGCGGGCAGTCATACTTTGATATCCCAAGACAGGAAAATAATAAAGCCTCCACTATCGTAACCTACGCGCTGCCATCAGCTACGCAAGGGGAACCATATATGCGCTCTATCATTGCCACTGATCCGGACGCAAACGAGCGGATGACCATGATCATCGCTGGGCTTCCACTTGGTATGAAACAAGGGAAGTGTGTCGAGTCTAACCTCAATAGCTCAGAGGCACTTCGCAAAATCACGTGTGATATCGAGGGGACACCAAATCAAGCAGGTGATTTTTCACTCCTGATTAGTGTGACGGATAGCGCAAATCATCAGACACGAAACGAGATGCCGCTCCACGTCATCAATTCACGAAAATAAATACGCTACGCGTATACAAGAAAACATCTATCACGTGCATACCCTGCATATGGTAGATGTTTTTTTTGCGAGTGAAGCGTACCCATTTAAAGCTCGTACGCGAAGCCGAGATCTAACGGCCTTGTGTATGAGCACGATGGATACCCGACCGGGTCGGGTATGACAACACTATGCGGAGGAAAGTGTCACTTTTCCGGCCAATCGCCTCGGATCACTTCATCTCGGGCGATATTATATGAAGACGCCCCATGTCGGAGGTAAAAATACTCTGTATTAGGTCGATCGTCTGTGACGGGCATGGCATCTTTGATATACCGAGTAAGCACAGTCCGATCGCCCCAAAATAGGCTACTGAGTTTATATCCATCCCATGGGCCCCATTCGGTCGCGTCAGCAAATGCCGTTTTGGAAGCGCGGAGTTTTTTGTCCCACAGCGCTCCATCTGGCGATGGGATTGGAGCCATCGATCCTATGAGGTATATACCGATTTGGCGTGGTGAGTGAAAGACTGAGACATACGGGAATGCATCTGTAAAGCTTTTTAAGAGCATCTTCATGTCATCTGCTCTCGTGCCGTAAAACATCCATTGGAGAAACATCCCTCCTGGTTTCATGATTCGCTTGCTGTCTTCATAAAATTCTTTGGAGTAGAGGACTGTCGTCCCAGCGGCGTTGACTGGTGGAGGTGGATCGACCTGAATGATATCGTATTTTTTATCGGTGATCCGGACGTAGTTTCTCCCGTCATTGATGATGATGCGCCCTTTTGGATTTGCCATGACAGTGCGAGCATCTGGGAAAAAGATGGGAAACATATCCGGAACCGATGGGACGAGCTCGACTGCATCTACATTTATGCCGTATGAAAGGCTCGAACGGTACGTGGCGCCCATTCCGAAGCAAATGACGAGCATGTCTTTTGGATCTGGATGATTGAGGATGGGAAGATGACCCATGAGCTTCGTTTCGTCGACAAGGACGCTCATGCCGACGCCGTCGACCAGTAGCCCATATTCGCTGTTATCTGCCTTGCGATAGGCGTAGACGTGGGCTGTTTCATCTTCTGCAGAGCTCACGACATAGGCGTTTGTCGTCGTTTTTTTTGTGAGTTCCCGAAGGGTTCGTTCCTGTAAAGTGCTTGGGGCAAATCGTACGAGAAAGACGATAGGGAGTAGGATCGCAAGCGCTCCCAGAGGGAGTCCAAAACGTACCGCTTTTGGTGTCTTCTGCGGTTCGATGACGATCAGAAGTGTCCCAAGTGTGATATTGAGCGCCGCTAGAAGTGTGATGCTCGTTTCTTTGCCTAAAGCGGGTAGCAAGATGAATCCCGCGATGATAGGACCCACCATAGATCCGATAGTGTTGAGTCCATAGGAAAATCCGACAAATCCTGATGCACTACCAGAGGTAAGTGTCGTCACGACGGGGAAGGTCATACCCATCGCGATGGTGGCAGGAAGTAGTACAAGGACCTGCATGAGGAGTGGCGGGATAGGCGTAGGATAGGCCAAAACGATCATCGATCCGATCGCTGCAAGGCCGATCACGCACTCGATCGCGCCAAATAGCGTGAGCCGACCAGGGACGCGGTCGATGAATATGCGTGACAAGATGCTTCCTAGTCCGATGCCGAAAAGGATGATGGCGAGGATGGTCGCAAATGCATAAACATAGGTGCCTGTCGTCGGGGTGAGCATGCGGATCCACGCTACTTCGTAGGCCATGGATATCGCGCCCGACAACGAAAATGTCAGGAGCGCAAGAATAATGTGGAAAGGAGAGTAGTGAGAAGAAGACTGAGGACCCTTCGATGGACTCAGGGTAAACCCGAGGGCGGAAGACGGATCGGAGTTTTCCGCATCAGCCGCGTTTGACGCGGTTTCCTGTTTCCTGTTTTGCCCTGAGTTAGTCGAAGGGTTTCCTGTGCCTTTTTCAATGATCAGTGATAGCAAAAAAACGACTATTCCTATGACGATGTTTACTGCAGCTGCGAGAAACGCACTATTTCGAAGGCCGATGGTTTCTATGAAGTAATACCCAGTCACGAGTGTGCCGACAAGCGCTCCGAGCGTGTTGATGCCATACAGAAGCGATACCTGGCTACCGATCGACGCTTTTGAGCGACCTGAGAGGAAGTGGATGACGGTAGGCAGTGTCGCTCCCATGGCAGTCGTCGGGACGACGATTGAGAGAAATGTGAGGGTAAATTTGATGACAAGGAGCACCTGGTCATTTGGGATGCTTCGATAAAATGCACCATATATACCTGGAAGAAGTGCAAATATAAATGGTGTGATACCAGCACTCACCCCGATGATAAGCTCAAGCAGGCCGTACATCCGGAACCCTCGGATTTTACTCGTGAGCAGCCGTCCAGCGAGAAAGCTTCCAATTGCCAGTCCCGCCATAAAGCCTGATGTGACAGCGACAACTGAGTAGGTAGAGACGCCGAAGACAAGGTAGAGCATTCGTGTCCAGATGAGTTGGTACACAAGTCCCGCAGCGCCAGAAAAGAAGAGGAAAAAAGATAAAAGCAGTGCCATCATATTTTTTTGTCATCACGAGCCAAGTTAGACTTAGCATGGTGATCTCTATAATATAGTTCATCATACGGATGTCGAAGATTTCCCACAAGAAGCAGGTAGATTATGGGACGAAATTGGCATTTTTTTTGTACTTCGTTAGAGGCGGTGGTTACGTAGCGCAATAGTTTTAAATTGATTAAACCCATAAAACGTAGAGCTTCGGTAGATAAGTTGCTATTAAATAGATATGATTTATATCCTGTAATATTGACCTTTCCATGTTATTTAGCTACAATCTTACCTATGTTTCTCACTTGTTAGAACCGTGGGGCGTTTTTGTGCCCCAAAAAACTTTTGCACCACTGCCAATTTTTTGTCCGTGGTGTTTTTTGTGGTTTGGCAAAGAGAACATGATTTAGCACATTAACAACTTCATGAATAGAAAAAGTGTCTTGTAGGGCGCGTTATGGGCATCGTATGTGCCTATGATGCGCCTTATAAGGCAAAAATGAGAAAGCGCAAAAGGAGAGACACAGAACAAAAAATCGTCATCTTTTCATTTTTAACCCCATTCAAGTCCAAATTTGGTTCACAGGAGGTGACCGTTGGAATCGATCCGAAACGCAATTGATCGGACCAACGAGTGGTTGATTGCCGAGTTTTGGCACACCCTCGTTGGAGTGTTTGTTGGGCTCGTCGTGATGAGTATCGGCGTTGACATCGCGTTTTTCCTGCCCGGCCGGCTGAAAGCATCAGCTATAGCCGAAGCAGCAACTGCGGTGGAGACAGCCAGTGCTTCAGTCACATCAGCCCAACTGCAATTTGACGCCGAGGCGTCATGGTGGAAACTCGGGGCGGGGTACGTCGATGGTCTTCAAACAACCATCACAAACGCCTCCGATAACCTGACGAAAAACTCGGACAATGCAGATGCGCTGCTTGCGAAAGCCCGGACAGAAATGAACTGGCGGAAAGCAGTAGCGCTCGCGCGTGATGCCAAGGCAAAAGCTGATAAGGCAAACGCAGATGCGCTGGGGGTTACGAAGAAGCTGAATGAAAATAAACAGCTTCGATCGGACATCCGTGCGTTGCTTCTGCGAACAAGTGCTGAGCTTTTAAGCTCCGGTCAGACGTACGGTTTGGTTGACACCCGATATCAGGGTGAATACCTTTCGTACGCCAGTAAATACACCGGAGAGCTTGAGACAGCGCTGAAATATGCCAATGGTCAGCAAACTGGCGCCCAGGCCGCTGTCGATGCCGCTACGCTTCTGATGCCGGCAGATGCCGACGTCAAAGGCAATGGCGATCCAAACGGCGCGAAAACGCAGCTGGATAAAGCCAAGGCATCGATCGATGATGTAAACACCAAGACGGCGTATGTTACAAGCCGCCTGGAATACCTCGGAACGGCGGATGCCGAAGCCGGGCCGAAGCGCGACATCGCTGAGAATGATTTCGGTGACGCGAAATCGTATGTAGACTCCACCAACGTCCGGACCGGATTTTGGTTGAAGGATGCGTATGGGGCACTCGGGCAGGCAGAGTACTATCTCAAGGTTGCCACCGAAGCTCTCGCGAAAATCATCGAACGGACGCTTGTGGACAAACCCCTCGCGTACGAATCCGCAATGTCAAGCTCGAAGCAAAGCGCTGAGGCAGTGCGCCTGACCGATGTAGAGATCGCGCTTGTCGATGCCGCCAACCGGGCTATTAACCTCATCTCGACACGTGTTGATGAGGTAAATGGCTACATCACGCGGGCTGGGACAGCGCAATCGACGCTCAGTGCATATCATGCGTCCGACACCTGGAGTAGCGTATCGGGCAACATTGCCGATGCAAACTCTCGGGTAACGGATGCAGGATCAGCGATCAGTGATGCTCGCGGACTCATGGACTTGTCGGTCCAGCGGTTTAGCGATGCAAAGCAGATCGCTGATACAGCCCTTTCCGGGCTTGATACTGCGCAGGGTGAAGCACAGGCCGTGATTGATCTGGCCAGCACCCTTGAAGAATACCGCAAGCAGTATCCCGGTGCGTATGATAGTGCTTCTTCGAAGATCAGCTCCGAGTCAGGCGAAGTGGCCAATTACGGCTCGTATGACAGCGGCGCGGTTTCTGATTTCAACGAAGCCAAGCGTCTTTTGTCAGATGCAGCATCCTTTGCAGCGTCTGGCTACTACGAAAAAGCGTGCAGCGCGGCCAACTCCGCGTACACCAAAGCGAGTGGCACAGGTGATCGCGCGCATGCAGCGTACGACCGTCACGTTGCCGAAGAAGAAGCCGCTAAGAAGCGTGCTGAGGAAGCTGCTCGCGCCGCCCAAGAAGCTGCCGAGCGCGCTGCTGAAGAAGCGTCGCGACCTTCGTATGGTGGCGGCGGTGGCAGCGACTCAAATTACAGTGGCGGTGGCAGCGACTCAAATTACAGTAGTTCTGGAAGTGATTCCGACTACTAGGAAGGATGAAAGGTATGCCTGAGATTTTTGGTATTGTGTTAATCGCAGGTGGGCTGTGGTTTGCCGGGCGAACGATCGTTATCTGGGGCCTATCACATCCAGATTCAGGATTCGGCAAGTGGCTGTATGAATACTGGCCATTCCCTGTGCCCGAATGGATCCAGAAACGAATTGCCGAGCGGCATGCACAATCTCAAGAGCGCCTTGAAGCGGTTCTTGATGCTGCCCCTACTGGCACCAGCCGAGTACGTGAAGCAAAAAGTAAAACAGTCATTACGATTGATGGTCAGCCAAACGTTACGAATGGTGCGGGCAAATTACTGGAGTTGAAGTTCTACGATGGTAACGCCGCACATAAAGTTCATGTTGATCCTGATGGTCAACCTCTCAGGGAGTTTAAAATCATCATGACGACTGATCAAGGACTGCTGACCGAGCAGCCGGAGGGAGAAGGTTTGTCTCAAAAATTCTTCCTCTATCAGAATCAAACAAGATTGCTTCCCCGTGCGTTCCAAGCGTACTGCAAAGGGACGCCAGGCAATCCTGGACCCGTCGCACGCTTTGCTGCAAGTGAGCAGGGGAGTGACGAATATTTGGACGTGGCGGATGGTCGTTGGCAGCTTCAAGATATCGTTTGGGCCGACTTAAAAGTCGAGTCAGGGATCGTGTTTGTTGCCCCTGGCGGCCCGATGCCTCGCTTCGTTATGATCCTCGCACGCAATATCAAAGATCAGGATCAGTGGATTCTGTACGTGGAGCCCCGAAGCGGTGGAGTAGATCCTTCACTCTGGATTGGTGGACAGTTTGATCCGGAAGTCGAAGTCCGTCCATATGGTTAATATTTGAACGTGTCTATACCTATTTGATCTGGTTTTATGCTTATGCGCCGCCAGACTACAGAGATGTAGCTGGATCAAGGAGCGTATGAGTTAAAAAAATAAGGAGTTTACCGTGGATACAACCAAGAATTTACTCGCTGGTGAGTACACCCTTGAAGAGGGGTATCAGTGGTTTGCAAAAAAGGCCACCGAGTTCGTGTTGAGCATCATTCCAGATGAAGAAGGTGCGCCACTTCTGATCGAACGCATGCGTAAAGATGTGGATGAGAAGATGATGGATTGGCAACACGCAACCACCTACGTTGACCGCCTGGTCGGGCTGAAAAATTCCAAACTCGGCAAAATCCCGGAGCGCAAAGCCTATTTGGAAAGGCTCAACGCTCGTGGTGAGCAACTGGGTAAGCAGTATCAGGAGATGTCCGAGGGGCCTGAGAAGGAGACGCTTCTCGATAAACTCAAGCGCTATGAAAACGAGGTTAAGGCGGTCACGCTCGAAGTGGCCAACCTCGAAGCTGAACTGAAAACCCGGCGTGAAACCATGAGCCTGCGTGAGCAGACCTACCGCGACGCGGCGCTTGAATTGGAAAACTTCGAACGCATGGCCCCCATGATGATCGAGCATACCAAGGCCGTGATGGAAGCGGACGATGAGAAGAAGCGTGCGCTGAAAAAGAGCCAGGAACATGGCGCCACGAATGCGAACCGCCTGCTCGAAAAACTGCAACTGGAGAACGCGACCGCGGTGAGTAGCCTGAGTGCCACGGTTCACCTGCAAGAACAGGTTGCGTCTGCCAACTTTGATATCGAGGCTGATCTGGAACAAGCTGAGAGCGCGGCGCCCGATTCATTGCTCTCCAAGTGGACGACCACTGCCAAATAAAACCGATTTTATCGGATGCCGGTGACTACCGAGTGATCGGCATCTCGATATCAATTCACAGGAGTGAGTCGAATGTTTAAAAAACTTCAACAAATCGAATGGACGCCTGAGCGGAAGTTCATTCGTTCTGTGGCGATCTTTGCCCTCATCGCTGTCCTATTGATGGCGGCTTCGTGGTTGGTCGGTGGGTACGTGCCGAAGGTTACGGCAGACAATTGTACCAAAGTCGCCAATACGGCCCGTGATGTGATCAGTGGCTGTGAGTCCGAACTGCTGCCGATCAAGCTGAGCACGCTTGGCGTGGCGATGCTGCTGACCCTGGCCATGCTACCCTTCGTTAAGACATTGATGGGTTTCGAACGGATGAATCTGTTGCGCGGGCAGATCATGGAGAAGGACTTCAATAATTCGGCGCCGTGGATGATTGGCGGGATGTATCTCTCCATGTTGTGGATCACGATCAACACACCCTATGCGAGCGTGCCCGGCTTCCTGGTCTACCTGGCGTTCGCGATCGGTTCGTTCATCCTCTATGCGATTGCCGGCGCGGTGTTCTTGATCGTCCTGGTTGCTGGCGTCTACAAAGTTGAGAAGATCCTCAGCGATTTTGCTGACCCTGGCTCGGATGCCGTCGCGATGATGATCTTTTTTGCCATGCTTGGCGCGGCATTCCTTGCTTAACGATGTGCCAACCTTCGTATCTCAGTAATACGCTATTCATGAAGTGATCTGTTACATGGGGTTCCTAAAAGGAACGGTATTGGGCTAACCATACCAAGGAGGTATTGAACATCAAAGTGTGCCACTCGGCGCATCAGACAATCAATATCTCCTTCCCAGCAATTTCCAGTCACTTATTTATAAATAAATAGGGGATTGAAATTTGTTGGGATTTAGTAACAAACAAAATCACATCATGTGGTTTTTTTTGTGAAAAAAAATAGGTGACTCCGATTGTTGTTGTCAGAAATGCATATGAATGTTTATTGGATAAATCCGACCAAGTCGGAATGGTATGTGGTTCATATTGCAACTTCGTATTCGATATAGTCATTTCGGGTCGTCATACCAGGAAATTTATCTTCGATACGCTCTGTGATAATACCTTCATTTCACGCGCATTTCACGCAGACCGTTTGAAAGATTTGTTCATTCGTTTAGCTGGTAATTTCTCGTGACTATGGTGATATTTGCTGCATATTCATGTTGTATGAATGCGTATCGTCATTCAATTTACGTAGTATCCTCGGGGTGAGTGCGCTATACTGAATATAGATAGATAACCGTTTTAATTTATATTTATTCACAACAAGTCTGGAGGAGGCTCATATGATCGGCAACACAAAATTATTTTTAGATGGTGGAGATCCAGAAGAGACGAAACATATCCAAGATCTGTTGGCTTCAAAAAACCTTCCCGGACTTGACGGCCAGACAACAAATCCGAGCCTGATCGCAAAAAATCTTGCAGCCAAAGCAGCGGGATCAAAACTCTCCCAAGAAGCATCGATGGTGGAGTACAAACGGATCGTGACGGAGATGAGCTCAATCGTGAGTGGTCCAGTGTCTATCCAGGTCATTACAGAACCTGGGATGACGGCTGATGACATTCTCGCCGCTGCCCGCGAGCGCCTTACCTGGATTCCAAACGCCATGATCAAATTTCCGTGTATCCCGGAAGGGCTCAAAGCTGCCTCAACATTTTGTCACGAGGGACCGGTCAACATGACGCTCGTGTTCTCTCAGGCTCAGGCAGCGGCTGTCTACAGCGCGACAAAAGAGGCGACGCATCAGGTCGTCATCTCGCCGTTTGTCGGTCGTTTGGATGACCGCGGAGAAGACGGGCTTGACCTCATCGACAACATCGTAAAGATGTATGCACTCGGGGATGGGCATGTCGCCACGCTCACTGCAAGCATCAGGACGCTCGATCAATTCTACGAAACCATCCGACTTGGTAGCCCCATCATGACTGTGCCAGGGAAAGTGATCCAAGCCTGGATAGAGGCCGGCGCGATTACGCCTGACATGTCGTATAGCTATCCATCCGGTAGCCTCAAGCCCCTAGACTATGTTGATCTATCGCTTGATGAGCCGTACACATCCTACGATCTCCATCATGATCTCACGGACGCAGGCCTTGCCAAATTCCTCTCCGACTGGCACACGTATGTGGAGTGACATTTTCAATGTGTAGAGTGTAAATGGTGGTTGGCGGATAAGGAACCCTTGCCGTATCATGATGACATGACATATCGTTTTGTCGTCGTTGGCGGTACATTTGATCGAATCCATGCGGGGCATGAAGCGCTTCTCAATCGTGCGTTTTCGTTGGGTAAACACGTCACTATTTGCGTAACGAGCGATGAGTATGTGAAGAAAAATAAACAGAAGACAGAGGGCGGAAAACAGAAAACAGAAAATAGAGGACAGGAAACAGAGGGTAGTGGGCAGAGAATAGAATCGAGTCATCCGTCATCAGCCTTCGGTCGTCTATCTTCTGATCCATCCTTTATTCAGCCCTATAATGTCAGAAAAGTAAAACTTGAGGAATGGCTCTACGCCCATCGGTATCTTGACCGCGCAACTGTTATGCCACTTGATGATGCGTATGGGCCAACTATTGGGGAAATCCCAAATCCCAAACCCCAAACCCCAAACAAAGTAACAATTCAACAATTGAACAATGCAGAGTTTGACACATCTCTCGTTGAGGCTCGACATTTTGAGGCGATTGTCGTATCGGAAGAGACCAAAAAGACAGCCAAAAAGATAAATCAGCTACGTCAGTCAGAGGGCATTGCGCCCCTCGTCATCGATGTGATCCCGATGATTCGTGCGGAGGATGGGGAGCCCATACATAGTCAGCGTATTCGGCACGGGGAAATCGATATTCATGGGACGCTCCTCATGCCAGCCCCACTTCGGAGTACCTTAGAAAAACCATTGGGAGATATTTTGAGCGATGAGGAATTTGTGACCGCGATACGCGCTGATCGTGTGGCAGAAAAGACGATCGTGACGATTGGTGATCGGACGACCGATGTCGTACTGAAACAAGGCGTACTGATGCATACAGCGGTGATCGATGGTCAGACACGGCGCCAGCCGTACCCGTACGAATCAGAGCAGATGAAAGTATTTCTCTTTGCGCCAGCCATACGGATACAGTCAGGTCCGGGCTTTATCGCCAAAGATGCACTCGACGTCATCCAAGCCTGGTCGCTCACGATTGATCGCGTCCAGACACCCTATGTCATCCGTGTCGATGGAGAAGAAGATTTACTCACACTTCCGATGATCTATTTTGCGCCGATTGGTACCGTGATCTACTACGGCCAACCTAATCAGGGAGTTGTTCGGGTGCTGATTGATGAAGCGATCCACCAAAAAGTGACGGTGTTTTTGGCACAATTTATCCGTGCCGAAGGTGACTCTGCTGATGCCTCATGATGTGTTTGCGCTTTTCTTTCCGAGCACATTTGCTATAGTAGATATATATGGCCAAATACGTTCCTGATGCGACGACAAAACGATGGGTGGTGATCGCTCCAGATCGTATGAAGCGGGCTCATGATGTTAGTGATACGAGTCAGGTGGTCAATCCACAGCACCCGAGTGAACAAACGCTCCATCACCACCTCACCCAACGAGAGACTGGCAAATTTGTCAGCTCAAAGCCGACGCCAATACAGCTTGGTTCGTCAGTAGTATCTGGGACGGATGTGACTCACCTCCATGCATCCTGCCCGTTTTGTCCGGGTCATGAGCGTATGACCCCGCCTGAGGTGTATCGGGTCGGAGATGGACTCCCAGAGAGCGCAGAGTGGACTGTACGTGTGGTTCCAAATAAGTATCCAATTACTGATATCCATGAGGTAATCATTCATGGTCCGTCGCATGATATGCCGATTGAAGACATGGATGAAGCGTCGATTCGAGATATCCTCAAGACGTATCGAAATCGATATCGGACGCATATGGATGCAGGTACGGTTATGATTTTTTGCAATTATGGTGATGCGGCGGGGGCAAGTAAGCTTCATCCACATAGTCAGGTTGTGGTGATCCCTAAGCAAATTAGCCTCGATGCCGTCAGTCGGGAGCCCGTTGCAAACGTAGTGGAGACGACTGATGGATTTACTGTGTACTGCCCTGATTTTTCTCAATGGCCACTTGAAACGTGGATTGCACCAAACGATACAGAAACGAGCTTTGACGAGCAGCACGGTGATGATCTCGAGGCATTAGCCACACTCCTTAAACGGACACTCCGGCGTATACGCTCTGTGGTTGCTGCCGGCGGATTACCATTTGATACGTCCAAAGGGTTTTCCTATAACTACTACATAGCACCGGGTGCCCCATGGTTTGTTCGCATCATGCCACGACTCATCCATCGGGCAGGATTTGAGCTTGGGACTGGGTTATCGGTAAACGTTGTTGATCCCGTCGACGCAGCAGAATTGTTGCGTAATCAGAAGACGGGAGACTGAGGATGGAAGACGGAAAAAACGTATGATCACGTCATTTCGAGATTTAGAAGTATACCGTAAATCATTTGATTTGGCCGTGATGATTTGTACGCTCACTAAAAAACTTCCACTATCCGAATAACATGATTTAGGCTCACAACTTCGCCGTGCTGCCGTAAGTATCCCGGCCAATATTGCAGAAGGATTTGCTAAGCGAAGGTTTATTCGCGAATTTAAACACCATTTAGATATTAGCCTGGGGTCGGCTAGTGAAATGGAAGTGCATTTATCTATAGCACGCGAATTACAATACTTCGAATCAACAGTATTGGAAAACTATATCAGAAGATATGATGCACTATCTGCAAAAA
>CAZQGM010000006.1:0-19361 GCA_964592885.1 uncultured Gammaproteobacteria bacterium | reverse complement strand
AAATGTAAGTACCAAGTGCCAAGAGCCAAACGTATTTTTGAAAATTGATTATTGAGACTTGTTTGGAACTTGGAATTTGGAACTTGAAAATTTATTACTATATGGTTTACTCAGATGTTGATATTGTAGAAGCGCTTGAGAACGGTATGATCAAAATCGAGCCGTCCCCAGATCTCGAGACTCAGCTCGGGAGCTGCTCACTTGATCTACGACTGGGGAACAGTTTTCGAGTGTTTAATCATAGTCGTGTGGCTATCCTTGACACCAATCATCCGGTCGACACAGAGGAGATGATGACCGAGATCACGATCGGTCAGGGAGATCCATTTATCCTGCAACCAGGGGACTTTGTGCTCGCCACCACGATGGAGACGATGACACTTCCCACGACCATCCTTGCACGTCTCGAGGGTCGCTCAAGCCTTGGACGCCTTGGGATCGTCGTTCACTCTACCGCATCAGTGTTTGATCCGGGATGGCACGGAGTTGCGGTACTGGAACTTGGAAATTTAGGACGTATGCCGGTCACACTCTATGCAGGGATGCGAATCTGTTCATTTACCTTTGAGGAGCTTAAAAGCCCCACATCTAGGCCATATACATCTCGTAAGACAGCAAAGTATGTCAATCAATCCTCTCCGCTTGCATCACGGATTAGCGAAGATAAATGAAAAAACCACACTCCCGGAGTGACGGAAAAGAATGACGGAAAAGAGTAGAATTTTTTGATCTCTACTCTCCATATTTCCAATAATTCGAATCATTGGAAATATGGACATAAAAGTGCATCAGCTATGGAAGGTTATTTGTACGTAGAGAGAAGTTTCTCGAAGTGTGAGTCCTCATACCCCAGAGCCCAAAACGCGATCCCTCCAAGGTTCATGTCTTTCGCATATCGGATTTTCTCGTTGATAGAGCGTTCATTTTCGTAGTATAAAACTCGGAAGTAGTCTTTTTCTGGGATGATCATGTATGGCTGTTTTGCTGTTTCATCCCATCCATCGATACAGGTATTTGCCTCTACACATCCCGGTCGTATGACGCTTTCTATGCGTTTGAGGCTTGCTGTCTTTCCGCTTCCCGGGATCGTTGCGCTAACCGAGGATGGAATCGTTGATTCCCATTCGTATCCATAGAGGGGGATGGCGAGGATCACTTTTTCTTTTGGCACGGTCCGTATAAGTTCGCCCACAAGCGACATGATATCGATCGTACGGGTGACTCCAGCCCCGCTAAGCGGGGCGACGGGGCCGGTGACTGATGAACCGGTGTAGTGAAAATCATAGCCCATCACGATAAGCTGATCCACGTAGGGAGCGATGAGAAATGGATCTATCAGTTTTGGTTTGATGATAGCGATTGGGGCGATATCGACCGATATTTTGATCGATGACGGAATGCGTGCTCTGAGAGTTTTGAAAAAAAGCTCCATCGCGAGTTGCCCGGCCGGGGTTGCCTCTACGAAACTTTCTATATCCATGTTGAGCTTGGTGAAGTTGTTGCGCTCCATAAGTGGTTCGAGTTCTGTTGCTAGCTGTATCGCTGATTGAATTGGTGTGGCAGCTAGCGACGCGACACGTTCCTCGTCTGCCAGATGGATGACGAGAGATGTGGAGATGCCACGAGTTTTTGCGTCAGTGATCCGTTTTTGAACAGATTCTTTTTTGAGTGTCGTGAGGCCCGGCTCTTCCTCTCCAGGTGCATCGTACCGTTTGATGCTGCCATCTGTATCGATGGTCAAACCGAAATAGGCCAAATCAGTCAGTGCGCTGTCGCCAGACGCAGGAGATGTGTTTGTCTGCCAATATGGGAGAAACCCGACAATCTCTGATTTGTCGTGCCGCGTAACAAAATCTGTAAATATGGTCATCGGTGCTGGTGTGTTTCCTTGTCGTTCCTGATCCTGAAGCACGATGCCTACTAGGAGCGATAGTCCCGTGATGATAAGAAATATTAAAATGGGTAGCGCTTTTCGCATACGGTTCGTTTCTCAATTAGTTTATCTGCGACGCGACCATATAATTGTTCGTGTGATATTGTTAAACACCACCCCTGCATTTCCCTGTATTGGGATGATGTTTGTGTCATTATCTGTATCGATATAGCCAAGTTTTGCGTTTACCGCCTCTCCTGATAGTACGTATCCTGTATCAGTTTGTTCTATTGTGGTAGCTCCTGATAGAAGCGTCACGACGGCACGACCAATGCGAATTTCAAGAGGTGTTTGATCCGAATTTGTGTATTTGATCACACCAGCTTTATGTGTGGTGATGACGGATGTCGGCATAGTTGAAAGCAACGTAAGTGCTGACTGTTTTTGCATGCTGATCGTTTTTGTATCAATTGCAAGCGTTGCCGATCCGCTTGCATCGACTAGTAGTGTGTCTCCTTGGGCGAGTGTACGCGTGGTTGGGAGTGTGATAGTGGCGCTGTCAGTCGCATCCCATGAGATGTATCGAACGGCATCAGATGCAGTTTGTATCGATACTGCGCGGCTTTCAGTTGGGACGGTGAGGACAAAGCTCTCGGCAGCAGACGACGATACTGCAATTGGCGAATGTGATGCAGATGCTGCTTGTCCTTGTTTTTTAAGTGGCAATAAGTAGCCTATGGTGAGGCCACACGTGATGCACGCGAGGGTCAGTAGTGTCCAGCCTATCAGCACGAGAGGTTGCCATTTCATGGCTAGAGTATAGCGCACACATGGAGTTATGTGGGGGTGCGTTTTTTTTACGCGCGTGAAAATCGAAGTATATAGACGCCACTACTGATAAGGAAGGAAACAGCTACAAGCAGTATGATCACCGGTACTTCATTTCCCGTCACTGGGGGATCGGAGACCGTCACCGTGAATGTTCTCGTGAGAACATCAGTTGTCCCATCTAGTCCGGCATAGGTTGCTGAGAGCGAATATTGACCATCCGCAAGTGGTGTTTCCGGAGTGTATTCCCATACGCCGTCTCCTGAGGTACTTGCAATAGCGGTCGTCGTCTCACTGCTGTACAAAACAAGCGTGACACTACTTCCTGGGTCACCGATGCCAGTAAATGTTGGTGAGTCGATCTTGAAATTCTCCGCTTCAGTTGGTGTGCTAATGTCAAAGACAGTCGATGATGGAACAGTTGTTGGTGTTGGTACACGCGTTATCGTTGGAATGGGGGTTGCTCCCAAGGTGGTGGTCGGATTTGGAGTCACTGTGATTGTCGCTCCTCCAGTTGGGGTAGGGATAGGTGTAATTGTTGGGCTTATGGTGCTTGCATTTAGTGTTCCACTGCCGATGGTGATCGTTAGCGGTGCCATCCCGATGATGACGTTCGATGCTGTACTTGTACCTGCGTTGACCTCGCCTGAAGCATTGGCTACCGATGTCGTGTCAAATCGTAGTGTCGTTTGCCCTGCTTTTTTGGTTTCAAATGTTACTGTTGCCACAGGACCAGTTCCACTAACAGGTTGTGTTCCATAAAAATATGCCGATATGATACCGGTCGTATTATCGAGACGATCCTCCGCATCCGCTTTGGCAAAGTTGGTCAAAAATGTCCCTTGAGACATACTGATCGCTTTAAGATACGCTGGATCAAATTTGACCGCTGGTCGAATTTGGCCGATTTTATTTTCGTTGGTTTCCGCGATTATTTGGATAGTGATTTGTTGACCAACCGCAGCAGAGGTATTTGTGGTAGAAAACCTGAGATTTGTGGCAGGGGCCGCTTTTGACCGGATATCACCAAATGAGTTTCCATTGAGGAAATACCATATGACTGGCGCCCCAACGAGAAGGAGAAGAAGCGTCATGATGATCGGTATACTTTTGCTCATGGCAGACATACGGCAGTTTTTACAGACAAACCACCGTATATCTAGTATCAAGCATGGCGCCGATGGGAGCAATAGGGAAGGCGATGGTGTTTACGTACGTACCACGAGTAAGCTAAATACGACGTGTACGCAAGTAAGGCGACTGCCCTAGTGTTGCTGAGAGCCTACGCTTTCTCACGTGTTTTTCACGTGTTTCTCATGTGACTTTCATGTGAATCACTTCACCGTCACGCTTTTCGCAAGATTTCTCGGCATATCAGGATCAAGCTTTTTGGCGATCGTCAGATGGTACGCCAGAAGTTGTGCAACGACGATATTTGCAATTACCGTCCCGACTCCTGCATCAGGCACCTCAATATATTCATCAAAGATTTCGTGACGGATATGTGATATGCCGATGATTTTTCCGCCTCTAGCTTTCATCTCCATGGCTCCTGAGAGATTTGCGCCATACGTCTCATCGTTGGGTAAAAATGCGATACAGGGCGTCCCCGGCTCGATAAGTGCGATGACTCCGTGCTTGAGTTCGCCCGCGGCAAATCCTTCCGCATGGATATAGGAGATCTCTTTTATTTTCAGTGCTGTCTCAAGTGCTGCCGGGTAGGAGAGTCCGCGTCCAATGACATAGATATGTTTTTGATCGACGAGTGTATCGGCGACTGCATTGATCATTGTATCGATTTTTGGGGTTAGGACGGACATGATGCTCTGTTTCGTTTTTTTGAGTACGTCTATGCCCTCCTCATACCGGTCAGCAAGTATATGGGACAGCAAAAGTAGATGGCTGATTTTCCCTGTCACAGCTTTCGTCGAGGCGACTGCTTTTTCCGGGCCCGCTCCAATTGCAAGAGAAAAGTCCACTTCACGTTCCACGCTCGATCCGATTGCGTTGACGATTGCAGCTGTTTTTGCTCCATGCTTTTTTGCCGTCCGTATGGCTTCAAGTGTATCCATCGTTTCCCCGGATTGAGAAAGCGCGATGATGAGGCTTTTGTCTGTGACGAAATCCTCATCGTAGGAAAATTCACTCCCGACTGCCGTATTTATATGGCGCTTGGCAACCTTTGAAAAAAGGTAGCTGCCGGCAGTTGCGGCATAAAACGCCGATCCGCAAGCGACTAAATATGTCCCGCGAGCTTCTTTGATCATGGACGCGAGTTTTTTGTGACCATCATGATCCGCGGCTATGATCCCTTCGATCATATCTGGTTGCTCATTGATTTCCTTCAGCATGAATGTAGGAAACCCGTTTTTTTCGGCGCTCGCCTGGGACCATTCGATATGTGTTGGGAGGAGTGCTACTGAGGATTTTGTCTTGGCATCGTACATCTGAATATCGCTGTCATTCAGTTTGACTATCTCTCGATCGTGGAGAAAATACACCTCTCGCGTGTAGGGGAGAAGCGCTGAGGCATCGCTTGCGAGAAACTGTTCGTTGTCCCCAAATCCAAGCACGAGTGGTGAGCCATTTCTGACAGCCATAATCATTCGTTCTTTGGCATACACAGCAATGACGGCATTAAATCCGACGAGGTTTTCAAACGCGTGGGAAAATGCGTCCGAAAAGTTTTCTGTCTTTGCATACTGTTCGATAAGATGTGCGATGATCTCTGAATCGGTTTCGGATACAAATGTGTGCCCCTGTGACTTGAGGGTTTCTTTGAGTTCCGAATAGTTTTCGACGATGCCGTTATGGATGATCGCAATATCACCAGTGCAATCCATATGTGGATGAGAATTTATTTCTGTGACTCCACCATGTGTAGCCCACCTCGTATGACCAATGGCAAGTGACGATGATGGGATATCATCAACTGTCGCACTTCCTATTTTTCCAACTCGTTTTTTTACTACGATAGATGTCATTTCTGCTTGTCCAGAATCAGACATCTCGTTTTGCATATTTACACTTGGAACTTGTTTGGTACTTGGTGCTTGGAATTTGGAATTTCCGTCGTAAACGACGGATGCCACGCCCCAGCTATCATATCCGCGATATTCAAGTGATTTCAGCCCTCCCAAAACGATAGATGGAGCTGTTTTTTTTGATCCGATATATCCGAAAATTCCACACATAAAAATCTCCTTTTAGAAAGTTATGAATTATGAATTACGAATTAAAACCATCTCATCAAGATGTGGAAAAACGAACTACGAACACCAGATCATCTTGGATACGTTACTAATTTTCGTAATTTTGTAATTCCCGTAATTTCGTAATTAAATAGGTTGGAAGCAGTATCTTCAATTGATTCTTTATGGTGTATCGTTACCGACACAGTTTGAAATCAACGTTATGACGCGTACTTGTGCGCCAACAGGTTTCCGCAGATACTTTAAATACAACTGTCATTCCCGCGAAGGCGAGAATCTATCATATTCAAGTCCGATTGTCGCCTCAACTCGGCGACCCTGTTCCTCGTATCCCACCACATCTTCCCGTTCGCCTTTAACTACTATCCGTAGACGGCTCACGGAGCGATATCGGCGGGCCACACGCTCGTATTTTTTTTGCCTCCGTTTTTTTCCTTTCGTATGATTTGTAGTATAGGCCAAAGACGTACGGATTGCCAATTATGGAGAGTGACGTATACTTCAGATACATCAATACGTCAGTCGTTGAAATAAGACTAATATGAAAAAACATCCATACATCGCAGTTACTGGTACTATGGGAGTAGGGAAATCGACCGCGGCTGCACTACTGGCCACGCGACTCGGATATACACTTGTCTCGGAAAACTTCGGGGATAACCTCTTTTTGGCGCGGTTTTATAAAGACATGAAGCGATGGGCATTTCATAGTCAGACGTTTTTTCTTATGGAAAAAATTAGTCAGATGATGAATACCAAAAAGCTTCTTACCACTTCAAGCGTTATCCAGGATACTCCAATTGAGCAGGATGCTTATTCCTACGCCCGAGCGCATGTCGAGATGGGGAATATCGATGAGGCAGAGTGGGAGTTATATGAAAAAATTTTAAAGACATTCGCTCCAGTGTTGCCCAAGCCCACGCTTATCGTATCACTTGAAGCGCCTATGTCCGTCATTGCCAAGCGAATTGAGGATCGTGGTCGAGGATTTGAAAAGTCGGTTCCACTGTCGTATCTCAAGCGGCTACAGCATCTCAATAGCGTGTGGATCGACGTGATTGATCGCCATACCAAAGTGATTCATATCGATACATCCCACTTAGACATCGTCTCAAACGAACGCGATCAAGCGTCTTTCGTCGCACGTGTGACAGAGGCGTTGTCCAAATAGGTATGCACGTATCTTCTATTAATATATTCTTCTAAAAAGAGCGTTGACTTCTTGTACTTTGCCTGCGTACAGTAGATATGAGGGGAAGATATGAAAAAACCAGTACGACCAATATTGGGCGACTCACACCTTGATGATGCGAAACCACTGTTATATGGTATGGGTGCAATTGTCGTGATCGTCAGTGTAGTCGTGGTTGCCTTTGCCATGTAGGAGGACGCTTTGGGATGCTTCGATCATAGATAAAATCAGGACGGTACATACCGATAAAACGTCGTATGATCAATATACACGCCCATTCCCTGTTGCAAAAACTGCCCCTAAGAGAGTAGTCTTGGGAGACTATGAAGGTGTATTTCACAGCCCATGTCACGGGCAACCACAAATCCGGCCAGTACGCCGCCATTTTGGAAGAAATCGAACGGCGTGGTCATACCCTTGTCTCGGGCAAACAGATCATCGATAAAGCACAGCTTTCTTCTGATAGTAAACTTACCCCGGAGGAGATCTTTAGTCGAGAAAAATCGCGGATTACCGAGAGTGATTGTGTCGTAGCTGATGTGACGTATCCGTCATCTGGGGTCGGGAGTTTGATCGTCTATGCGCTTGTCTTAGGCAAGCCCGTTCTTGCGCTTTTTTATCAAAACGCTGAGTATTCATTGTCGCCCATCATCGCAGGCAACCCGTCTGATCAGCTGTATCGTGAACACTACGATGAAGACACGATTGCGTTCAAACTCAAAGGCTTTTTCAAAGCCGTGGAACTTCGAAATCGTCGAAATGGGAAATTGATAGTGATTGATGGGGGAGATGGATCTGGAAAAGCGACCCAATCTGATATGCTCATCGAATCCCTACGGAAAAAAGGGTATCGCGTCAAATACATGGATTTCCCGAGATACTACACATCGTTCCATGGCAAAGTCGTCGGACGTTTTTTATCAGGCGAATTTGGGAGCCTTGATCAGGTATCCCCATATCTTGCATCGCTTGCGTATGCGCTTGACCGGGCAAGTGCGAAAGAGGAGATGGATGATTGGCTCTCAACCGGTGGGATACTCCTTTGCAATCGCTACGCCACTTCATCCATGGCCCATCAAGCGGCGAAGCTTCCACCAGAAAAACGTCAGGCGTTCATCGAATGGGTAGACGAGATGGAGTATAAAGTACACAAAATTCCGCGCGAAGACATCGTTGTATACCTTTATGTCCCATGGAAGATCGGATACGAGTTGACGCTCAAAAAAAGCGATCGGGGATACCTCAAAGGCAAACTCGATATCGCCGAGGCAGATATCCAACACCGAATCGAGTCTGAGGCTATGTATCTGGATTTGGCAAAACATAGATCAAACTGGACAAAAATACCCTGTGTGAGTAGTAAAAAAACGCTTTATGATAAGGAGAAAATCCATGAAAACGTCGTCAAAGCGCTCAAAAAAAACCACATCATCGTCTAATGGACTGTTTGCGCGTGCGTTCGTACGCACGCGCAATTACAGCCATTTGTGTCGCATCCTTCATACCGAAAGTCTTCAGGAGATAGAAAATAACGTAATAATTAGAGGGTTTATAAAAGTCTCACATTTGGATGCGACCGCATGACAGGAGGATCAAGTATGAGAAAGCAAAAAGTACGTGTTTTGGGCGCTCTCACTGTTGTGTCAGGCCCGATGTTTTCCGGGAAAACAGGGAAACTGATCACGATGACCGAAGTGTTGACCAGTATTGGGAAAACAGTAGTTGTGGTTAAACCATCTATCGATTCTCGGTACGGAAAAAAGGCAGAACTTCATAGTCACGACCATCGGACCATCAAATCGCTCCTTGTCGATCCAGAACTAACTCCAGAGGATATACTGACCCAGGTACTCGTGACCAAGCCACATGTGGTTATCGTCGATGAAGCCCAATTTTTCACCGCATCGACCATCCTTCCGGTGGTCGAAAAACTTCGGAGTCTTGGCATTGATGTCATCGCATCTGGACTTCAGTATGACTTTCGTCGTCGGCCGTTTGGGGCGATGCCAGATCTTATTGGGATTGCTGATGACACCATCTATTTGGTAGCTGTATGCCAGAAGTGTGGGCGGGTTGCTCGTCATAGTGAGCGAGTGGCAGGGGGAGAAAGCCAAGTCTCAGTAGGTTCCAGCGACTCGTATATCGCCGCATGTGACAGTTGTCATCACATATATGGGTATCATGGGTAAGACCTAGATTGCTTGACTGGTATATAATCGTTTGGTATAGTTGATAAAAGCGCGCAACGCTTTTCTCATTTAGAAAAAGTCGAGGCGCGGTTTTTGTTTTCCAGAAGCAACGAATACGCAATACTGCCATTCTTGAGTATTCACCACATGGATAAAAATACGAACCAACTTCCCGATACCCTTTCCTTTTTAGAAGGTGTTCCACTTGCGGAACTTCATACACACTTGGGATTTTCAGTCTCTCCAGCGATGCTCTGGGAGATGGCCCACAACCAAGGACTCAAGCTTCCGATGAAGTCGTATTTCGAATTTGAAAAATCCATCACCATATACGAAAACAAAGGATATGAAGAATATCTACTTCTTTATGATTTGACGGAGAAAATCCAGTCCTCGCCTGATGCGTTGTTTGTGGCCGCACAACACGCAGTATCACAAGCATATCGCCTCAATAACATCCAGACACTCGAGCTTCGATATGATCCGATGCTTCGCAATCGTGGAGGGGAGCGGGATTTAGATCATCTCATTGTATTTTCCCTACAGGGCATGGAACGGGCGATGCTTATGTATCCAGTTCGCGCTGGCATCATATTTATGACTGATCGCAGGTTTACACCTGAGCAATCGGAAGTCATCATCCAAAAAGCGATCAAATATAAATCTCGTGGTGTTGTTGGTGTGGATTTATCTGGCCCCATAGATTTAAATGAGCAAACACGTAAATTTAAACCAGGCGATATCGCATCATCCATGAAAAAGGCGCACGAAGCAGGACTTGGAGTGACCGTTCACACAGGAGAAGTGACACATCTAGATGAGATGTGGGCAAGTATTGAAGCATTCCATCCGGATCGGATCGCTCACGGGATCGGATGCGTTCGTGATAAAAGTCTCATGGCATATTTAGCGAAAAATCGTATTCCGCTTGATACGTGTCCCACGTCAAATCTTCATACAAAAGCGGTGAAGGATATTGACGAACTACGGAACGTCTATCGGACACTCGTTGATAACGGGGTTCCATTTACCATATCGACGGACGGACCTGAGATGAATGGGACGAGTCTTAGACGGGAATTTAAACTCCTCCTAGAGAACGACATCCTGACAAAAGATGAAATACTTGCGGCAAACGCGCTGGCGCACGACGTGAGCTTTATACCAAAAGCTGAAAGTACCAAGAGCCAAATGCCAAGATCCAAATAATTTGGATACTGCGTTTTTTGGTATATTTGAATTTTTTTTAAAATACTATCTGTTTGGTACTTGGTATTTGATACTTGGTACTTATAAAAGAAAGGAATGCTATGAATCGCACATCTATTATTGAAAATAAACTTGTTCGCCACGATGCTCTCACATTTGACGATGTCCTACTTTTGCCAAACTACACAGAAGTGAAACGCGGCGATGTCAATCTCACGACTAGGCTTCATCCGACTATCACGCTCAAAATCCCGGTTGTTTCGTCCCCGATGGATACCGTGACAGAAGATGGTATGGCAATTGCTCTTGCCCAGTATGGAGGATTGGGATGTATTCACAGAAACCTGACTGTTCAAGCCCAGGCAGATATGGTCGCTTCAGTCAAACATGCAGATGTTTCAAACCCAGCGACATCTGCGGTTGATGCACATGGAAAACTGTTGGTCTCTGCAGCTGTCGGAGCAGGAGCAGATCTTGATGAGCGGATTGCAAGCCTCGTCAATGCTGGCGTTGATGTCATTTGTGTAGATAGTAGCCATGGGTATTCGAAATTCATCATGGGCATCGTGTCAGATATCAAAAAGAAGTATCCGAATCTCGTCCTGATGGCGGGAAACGTCGCGACATTTGATGGAGCGCGTGCGATGTCTGAAGCCGGTGCTGATATCATCCGGGTCGGCATGGGACCAGGAAGCATCTGTACTACCCGCATCGTGACAGGTATGGGTGTGCCACAACTATCGGCAGTTGCAGCGGCCGTTCGGGCGCTTGATGGTCGTGGGACGACGATCATCGCAGATGGCGGCATCAGACAGATGGGCGATATGGCGAAAGCCTTGGCATTTGGCGCCCACGCGATTATGCTTGGGAGTATGCTTGCTGGGTATGACCAGTCACCTGGTGAAATCGTAGAACGCGGCGAGAAAAAATGGAAAATGTACCGTGGTATGGGTTCTGTATCGGCTATGAAAAAAGGTGGAGCAGAGCGCTACGGTCAGTCACGGGATACCGAGAAAAAGAAGCTCATCGCCGAAGGCGTCGAAGGACTGGTTGCGTACAAAGGTGATGTCACCAACTTCCTCGGGCAAATTGACGGGTCACTCAAATCGTCATTTTACTATCTCGGAGCGCCAGATATGGAGACATTTTTTGCGACAAGCCGCGCAATCAAAATATCGACGGCTGGTCTTATCGAATCTCACCCGCATGAAATTGCTATCACCGACGCAGGGGGAAATTATAATAAATGACACCATAGGTGTCATCCCCGCGGAGGCGGGGATCTATAAATATCCAACATATGATCATCATCGTTGATTTTGGTTCTCAATACACACATTACATTGGCCGACGTTTAAAAGAAATCGGCAGTCCGTTTGTCATTGTCGCACCCGAACAAGCGATGCTTGAGATTGGTGCGCGTAGACCTCAGGGGATCATCCTTTCGGGCGGACCGATGTCGGTGTACGAAAAGGGTGCGCCGACGATCGACGCGTCTGTCTTTCTATCAGATATCCCTATCTTGGGCATTTGTTATGGTATGGCGCTCATCCCACAGCTTCTTGGTGGTAAGGTGGTCTCGGGGCGAAAAGAATATGGTCCAGCGACCGTGACACTCAATGATCGAGTATCAGATATCACACGAAATGTATCGATAGTATCGACTGTATGGATGAGTCATGGCGACGAAGTAGTTGCCATTCCCCCTGATTACGTCACACTTGGATCATCAGACCATGTGAAATACGCATTCATCGCGCATAAGACAAAGCCGATATTTGGCGTCCAGTTTCATCCAGAAGTACACCACACAGAGATCGGGATGGATATCTTACGCAATTTCGTAGAGATATGTGGTGTAACACTCAAAGCATATGATCTCAATACAACTGCAATCGAGCACTTTATCAAAACGACCGTCGGAGACGCATATGTCATTGGTGCTGTTTCAGGAGGGGTCGACTCAACGGTTGCTGGAGTGCTTACAGCTAAAACCATTGGCAAAAAATTTATCCCCGTGTATGTCGAAAATGGGCTCATGCGAGATGGTACGAAAGAAGATGTAGAGAAGATTTTTCGGGCCGTTGGGGTCGAACCGATCATCGTCCATGTTGAGAAAGAGATGCTCGGACTTCTCAAAGGAAAAACTGATCCAGAAGAAAAACGAAAAATCATTGGCGCGTTTTATATCGAAGTGTTCGAGCGGGAAATGCGTCGACTCCAAAAAGAGGGCATAGAAGTAAAGTTTTTACTCCAGGGGACGATCTATTCTGATGTTATCGAAAGCAAAGGCACGAAGCACGCAGATAAAATCAAAAGCCATCACAACGTCGGTGGGCTTCCTGACCATCTCAAACTGACCCTCCTTGAGCCTCTTCGGGATTTTTATAAAGACGAAGTACGCACACTCGGTACGATGTCTGGGATTCCAGAGCAGTTTGTCCAAAAGCAGAAATTCCCAGGTCCTGGCTATGGTATTCGCATCCGCGGAGAGGTGACAGAAGAACGCCTGGCCAAAGTAAAAGTTGCCGACAGAATCGTGCTTGAGGAGATCATGGCCGCAGGCTGGATGCCAAAAGTACTCCATTCATTTCCGGTGATGACGGGTGCTGATTCGACCGCTGTCAAAGGTGATGGCAGGTTTTTTGGCGAAGTGGTGGCACTTCGGATCACCACCTCGGTTGACGAGATGACATGCGGATGGGCATACCTGCCATACGAGGTATTGCAGCGCATTTCATCACGAATCGTGAATGAAGTGCCCAATATCTCTCGGGTCGTCTACGACATCACGACCAAGCCACCGGCGACCATGGAATGGGAATAGTTTTTTCTTGATAGGGAGTGTCGTATCTGGTATAACACGAGAATCATACGTCCTCTGCCTGGAAGCATATGATAGATATATGTCAAACGCAAAACACAATCCAACCAGTGCAGATGTGATGGTCACCATTTCCCAATGGATGAAAGATCGATGGGAGCGACTGGCCGCAGCACTTCCGAAGACACTCCTTGTCCTTTGTTTCATTTTTCTAGAACTTGTGCTTGGTGGCATCGTGATATCACAGCTCTTCACTCTGGGAAAAATTCAAGTTGCGAGATTGTTTCCGATCGCTTCTGATCCGGTAGCCCGGTTTGTGACAAAGATTGATTGGGAAAAGCGTACGGTCATATTTGATGCAAGTGCGTCAAAAACATACAACGACAAGGTGGCTAAATACATCTGGCGCATTGATGACGGGTCATCAGCTATGGATACAAAACAGTTTACTCATACATTTACGGAAGCTGGCTATTACGAAATCCTTTTCTCCCTTGTAGATACCAACAAGCAAAGTGACCAGGCTGATTGTCGGATACTGTTTCCTCCTAAAGAGATGGAGCAAGTCGTCAAAAGCGCAAAAGTGCTTTCTGATAGTGAGAGTAAAGGCGCAGATCAGGCCGTCGAATACACATGGATTCCAAAGGGTACATTTTTCAACTACTCGAAATTATCCTCAAACGGTTTAGGGGATCTTCGATCTCCATTTGTGGAGACGGGGTGCGGATACTCAAACACGTCGTATAACACTGGTGACATCTATGAAAACGTGACTGCACTAAATCTTCTATTCCGTCGCGCCATCCCGACACTCGCGCTCGCATGTGCCGGCATGATCGTCATATACGGAATCTATCGGTTGCTTCTCAAAAAACTTATCACGCCTAGTGTCGTCATATACGAAGCGAAGAAATAGTATATACAGAGTATCTATTTCTCCGATTTTTAAAAGTAGCGTAGTACATTGTGCTTGATATTATTGAACACATATATCAATAGATATACTGTTGACATATTTTTTATGTATCTGGTATAGTTTATGAAACTCGTTTGCAGGGAATACGACCCGCCAACGTTTTTTTTTTTAAAAATGATGAACTGTTTTACACAACACATACACGGTATCCGGCAGAATATTGTCGGTGTTTGGTGACCGATTCGACCCCCAGCAATGGGGGTATTTTTTTGATGGTTAGTTAATAAGCAGATTCGTATCTGCGAATTTACTAACCATCAATCCGCCAATACCGCCCCTCATGAGCGGTAGCGAAATGAGGAAAGGTGTGTGCGGATACGTTGGAAAATACGCAAACCATCAATCCCGCAATGCGGGGTAAATCTGGACCTAACACAGGGTAAAAACCTATGAAAACATATCTCCATCTTACAAACGGACAGCGATTTGAAGGGGCGTCTTTCGGATTTGAGGGCGAAAGCGATGGTGAAGTCGTCTTTACGACTGCGATGACCGGATATCCCGAAGGATTGACCGACCCATCGTTTTTTGGCCAGATTCTCGTATTCACATACCCGATGATTGGTAATTATGGTGTCCCAAAAAAAAGCATTCGTCCTGATGGGATTGTAGAAAATTTTGAGTCGGACCGAAGTTGGGTGAGAGGAGTCGTCGTATCAGATACGTGTCACACCCCGTCTCACTTCCAGTCTAATCACACGTTTTCTGACTGGCTTATGCATGAGAACGTTCCCGGTATTTCTGGCGTAGATACCCGTCGACTGACCCAGATGATTCGAGACGAAGGGTGTATGCGGGGTAAGATTAGCCCTGAACCATCCGTTTCGTGGGAAGAAGTAGCAATGCCGCATGCTGTATCGGCAGTATCGTGCGAGGGGCCACGTGTGTACAAAGGAAAAAAAGGCGCGCCTCATATTCTTCTCGTTGATTGTGGAGTGAAGCATGGTATTTTGCGCGCACTTCTGCGTTGCGGGTACACTGTCACTCGCATCCCGTGGGACACAGACCCGATGACTATTACAGACTGGGATGTTCTCATGGTGAGTAATGGCCCAGGGGATCCAAAAGACTGTCCACAAACGATTACGAATATCAGAAAATCCTTGGCAACTGGGAAACCGTATTTCGGCGTTTGTCTTGGACATCAGCTTCTTGGGCTTGCTATCGGTGGGGATACGTATAAGTTGCCGTACGGGCATCGAGGTATCAATCAACCATGTCAGGATATGGATACCAAAAAAGCGTATGTGACGAGTCAAAATCATGGATATGCAGTTGACCCAAAAAAACTACCCAAAGGATTTGTCCCGTGGTTTATCAATTGTAACGATGGTACGAACGAGGGCATCAGGCATCAGACGAAACCCATTCGTAGTGTGCAGTTTCATCCGGAAGGACATCCTGGCCCCACAGATACCAGCTGGCTATTTGATGAGCTTGGAAAGCTAAAATGACCGGTAGTGCAAATCGTATGTTTTAACAATATAACAATGGAGCAATGAAACAATGAAGACAAAAACGATACTAGTTCTCGGTTCTGGAGCGCTCAAAATCGGAGAAGCAGGAGAGTTTGATTATTCAGGTAGTCAGGCCATAAAGGCCCTCAAGGAAGAGGGATATCGTGTCGTCTTAGTCAATCCAAACATCGCTACGATCCAAACATCAGAGGGTCGGGCAGATGATGTCTATTTCTATCCAGTGACTGAGGAGTTTGTCACTCGTATCATCGAGAAAGAAAAACCATATGGTATCTTATTATCTTTCGGTGGACAGACAGCATTTAATTGTGGATTAGCGTTTCACGCGTCGGGCGTCTTAAAAAAACACGGAGTGACCGTGTTTGGACCGCCGATTGACTCAATTCGGGATACCGAGGACAGAGAGCTGTTTACAAAGCGACTTGCAAAAATTGGATTACAAACAGCAAAAGGAGCGATCGCACGTTCTGTGGAAGAAGGGGTTCGGATCGCAAAAAAGATTGGGTATCCTGTGATGATACGATCTGGTTTTGCACTTGGTGGGACAGGATCCGGAGTGGTCGCGACTGAGAAGGCGCTTTGAGATTTTTTGCCATATTCTTTTGCGTCTTCCGCTGAAGTTGTCATTGAAGAATGTCTGACAGGGTGGAAAGAGATCGAGTATGAAGTAGTACGCGATAGCGCTGATAACTGCATCACTGTGTGTAATATGGAAAATTTTGATCCGGTCGGTATCCATACCGGGGAATCAATTGTTGTGGCTCCCAGTCAGACATTAACTAACAGCGAATATTTCATGCTTCGGGAGGCTGCTATCAAGGCTATACGGGAACTGAAAATCGTCGGAGAATGCAATATTCAGTACGCTGTCAATCCGGTAAGCCACGAATTTCGCGTCATCGAAGTCAATGCACGGTTGTCTCGGTCATCGGCGCTCGCAAGCAAAGCTACAGGGTATCCACTTGCATACATTGCGGCCAAACTTGCTGTCGGTCGGACGCTCACGGAACTAAAAAATACTGTGACGGGTGACACATCTGCGTTCTTTGAGCCGTCTTTAGATTACTGCGTCGTGAAAATGCCGCGATGGGATTTATCCAAATTTTCTGCCGTGAGCAAAGTCATTGGAAGTGAAATGAAATCAGTTGGGGAAGTGATGGCAATCGGTCGCACCTTTGAAGAGGCAATTCAAAAAGCTGCTCGAATGCTCAATGACGGATACGAAGGAGTCATCGATAAACGGTACGGAAATGAAACCAAAGAAGTGCTTCTGAGTGCGCTCTCTTCTGCTGATCCGACACGACTTTTCACGATCTGTTCAGCACTTCGTGCAGGCGCCACTCCCGCGGAAATCATCAAAAAAACTGGTATCGATGCATGGTTTATCGGAAAACTGACGAACATTATTGATGTATATCATGAGATTGAAAATAGTACGTTGAATGGAGTTTACCCTGAGCTAGCTTGCACTGAGCATGCCGAAGGGGAAGGTCATCCTAAAGCGAAGACGAAAGATCTTCCTATTACTGTCATTCCCGCGAAGGCGGAAATCCAGAGTGAAAGAATACATGGATCCCCGATCGGGTCGGGGATGACAATTCCTGATGCTGAGATCAGTAATGTCATTCGAACTGCCAAACAATCAGGTTTTTCCGATCGACAAATCGCTGATATCACAGGTACGGAAGAATCCAAAATCCGCACACTTCGAAAAAAATACGGTATCACTCCAGTCATCAAACGCATCGATACGATGGCGGGCGAATTTCCGGCAAAGACAAACTATCTCTTCATGACATATCACGGAGACAGTTCTGAATACTTTGGAACTGACCAGAAGGCGGAAGACAGAAGACAGAAAGCTAATGACAGAAAACAAAAGACAGAGAAACTAAAATTATCCAACGAACCTCCGTCTTCTGTCATCGGTCTTCAGTCTTCTACTGAAAACTTTCAATCTTCTTCTCACAAAAAACGTGCAATCGTCCTAGGGTGTGGTCCATACGCAATCGGCACCTCGGTTGAGTTTGATTGGTGTGCAGTCACTGCTGTCGCGACTTTACGAGAGCGTGGATGGGAGTCTGTCGTTATTAACTGCAATCCTGAGACCGTCTCGACGGACTATGACACTGCGGATATTCTGTTTTTTGAAGAGCTCACGTTTGAACGGGTCCAGGATATTTATGAGTGCGTGAATGCTCCGTTTATCATTTCCGTTGGTGGGCAGATTCCTAATTCCCTTGCCCCGCGGCTCGCAGCATGCGATATCCCAATCCTTGGAACGACTCCAGTAGATATCGAGAGAGCAGAAGATCGAGGGCTGTTTAGTGCACTTCTTGATAAAATTGGCGTGTTGCAACCGTCTTGGACGACTGCTGTGTCTGTTGATGACGTACAAAAAAAAGCAAAAGACCTTGGATATCCCGTACTCGTCCGCCCATCATTTGTGTTGTCAGGAAAAGGGATGTGTATCGTCACAAATGATGATGAGTTAGCGTACTATCTTGAAACACTTGATCCGGTGGTTTTAGAGCGCCCGCTTACCATTAGCCGCTTTTTGGCGCGAGCAACGGAATGTGATGTTGATGGTGTTGCGAAAGACGGGAAAAGCATAGTGATGGCAATTTCCGAACACGTCGAGTCAGGGGGTGTCCACTCGGGAGACTCGACGCTGATGTTGCCAGCGCCGACTATACCGAGTGCGATTCAAGAAACACTCAAAATGATCTCAAAGTCCATTATCGCGGAGCTTCATGTGACTGGTCCATGGAACATCCAGTACCTTATCGTCGATGATGTTCCGTATGTAATCGAGTGTAATCTTAGAGCTTCAAGAAGTGTCCCATTCGTCAGTAAGACGCTTGGGATTAATTTCATCGCTCGTGCTACAGACGCACTTCTGGGGATGGATGCTCTTCCGGTTACCGAAAAACACATCACCTATACGGGCGTTAAAGCTCCACAATTTTCCTACCGAAAACTTCGGGGTGCCGATCCAGTACCCGCTATTGAAATGAACTCGACCGGAGAAGTCGCCAGTTTCGGACGTGACCAGTTTGAAGGCTATATGAGTGCGTACTTATCTACCGGTGTGAGTTATCCTCATAAAAAAGGCATATTTGTCAGTCTTGGTGGCAAAGAAATGAAAATCCGCTTTTTGTCGCATGTGACCGCACTTTCAAAAGCTGGATTTTCTATCTATTCGACGACCGGCACAGCACTGTTCCTAAAAGAGTATGGGATACCCGTGACGACGGTCGGAAAACTTTATGAAGGCGTTCATCCGACAGCTGAAGATTTAGTGAAAAATGGACAAATTGATGCAGCCATCGTGATTCCTGAACGACTCGGGGAAGAGAAAAAAGGACGGGTTATCAAAGGGTTAAGTGACGGATATCAGCTCCGGCGGCTTGCGATAGACAGAATGATTCCTCTATTTACCAACGACGAGACGGCAGCCATGTTTGTCAATTCCCTCATCCGCTACAGTCCAGAAACGATTATGATCAAATCGATGAGAGAATGGAGGGGATCACTGTGACGGCACAAAGCACAAGAAACATGAAACAATTTTTAATTG
>CAZQGM010000005.1:0-19549 GCA_964592885.1 uncultured Gammaproteobacteria bacterium | reverse complement strand
TCGGATTTCGAAAGATACGCTGAAAATTTATCCAGAATCCCGAAAAAATGAAGTGCTCTCTTTCCTCAAGCAACCACTTCTGGATATTAGTATTTCCAGAAGCAACGAACGCGCTCGAAACTGGGGAGTTCCCGTTCCCGGTGATGATACCCAGCGAATATACGTCTGGTTTGATGCGCTCAATATCTACCAGTCCGGCATCGGGTTTGGATGGGACGATGCATCATATGATAAATGGTGGCCAGCTGATCTTCATGTCATCGGAAAAGGTATCACACGGTTTCATGCTATTTACTGGCCAGCGTTTTTGCTTTCTGCAGGACTTGCCCTCCCCAAGGCATTATTTGTCCATGGATATTTCACCGTAAATGGTCAAAAAATGAGTAAAACGATCGGCAATATCATCGATCCAAATAGTCTTATCGATACCTATGGAACAGACGCAATTCGCTACTACTTTCTCCGGGAAATTCCTCCATTTTCCGATGGCGATTTTTCGGAAAACCGGTTTATAGAACTCTATAATGCTGATTTGGCAAATGGACTAGGTAATCTGGCTGCTCGAGTAGCACGACTCGCGTCTCAGACAGAGAACGTCAAAGTGCCACCATTACCCATATATCAAACATTGTATGAACAACATCCACACTATAGTCTTTCATGCCGCAATCTTCGATCTGATGAGGCACTTACCTATATATGGTCACAAATCAAGGAATCAGATAAATTAATTGATGATACAGAACCTTGGAAACTAGAAGGTGAGAAAAAGAAAGACATTATCGAAAAGCTCATACCTCGAATTCAAAGCATTGCAACTCTCCTTGAGCCATTTCTACCCGAAACAGCTCGGGTTTTAAAAAACCATTTTTCGGGGAACTGTATATTACCCATGACTCCATTATTCCCTCGTATCAAGTCTGCGAAATAATTTCTCATGACTATCTCAATTGGTTTTATCCTCGCACTTGTGACCATGATGTTATTTGGTCTAAACAACCTCGTCTCTGGATTACTTGGGAAAAAATTCCCAGGTTTACAAGGACTTTTTCTTTTTCAACTACTTGGTATTCCACTCATCATTCCCTTCATATTGATGGGATATATGAAGCCAATTGTTTTGGGTGACCTCTATATCCTCATCCTCTTAGGTGTGTTTGATACTGGAGTTTGGTTTATGTGTCTTCGGGCGTTTGCCCAAGGGAAGATAAGCATCGTCTCAGCAATCCTCAGTACAGCCATGGTGGTCACAGTTGGGATAAGTGTACTTTTTTTCCAGGCACCGCTTCCAATGTTGAAAGTCGTATCTCTTGGTGTGACTCTTCTTGGCGTCATACTGCTTACCGTAAATACTCGTGAGCTTAAATCTTTACCTTCTTCATTTTTTGCCCCAGGGACAAAACTCGCACTTATATGCATGGTAGGCATTGGAATATATATGGCATCTGTAGGAGCGATTTCGGGGAAAGCTGGCTGGGTCCAGACCATTCTATTTATACGAATTGCCATAGCGGTGACATCGGGAGGTATTCTCGCATTGACCCATACGCTCCCACGTTTATCTAGTATTCCATGGAAGCTCGTAATGGCCGTCGCTACATGTGACGTAGCTGCGTTTGCTCTATTTAACATCACAATCCAATACGTAGATGTTTCGACAGTCGTTATGATCACATCGTGCTCCACTCTCGTCACTGCTTTAGTCATGTATGTCAAATATAAAGAACGTCTACACATACACCAAACCATAGGTATTGGCATAACCACCCTGGCTCTTATGCTCTTGTCACGATTATGAGTCATATTAAAGTGATCATCTTTGATGGAAGTGGTGTAATCACAGACGAAAAACCACATAAAACAGCACATGATCTTTCTTTGCGATATGGTATTGCAGAAGATATTCTTTGGGAATCAATTTTTTGCAAAAACTATGATCTCGCGGCAGTCGGAAGCATATCTAATCAGCGCTATTACCAAAACGTATTAGCTGAAACTCATTTACCACTTTCCTATACCGAATTTGTTGACGTTTTTTTATCTGGAAGTCTGGTGCGCCCAAAAATGCTGAAACTTCTCATAACAATTCGACCGTTTGTCGAAAAAATGATACTTCTTTCAAACCAAACGAAAATAAATACTGATTATCTTCATCCAATCCTTGATCCACTTATTGACACATCTTTTTATTCCAATGAATGCCACATCATGAAACCTGATCCTGATTTATACCAATTGGTTGCCAAAAGCCTCTCATACCAGTCATCTGAACTCTTGTTCATCGACGATCGAGAAAAAAATCTCATCATCCCCCGTCAACTTGGCTGGGATACGCTCCTATTTGAGTCTGAAAAACAAGCAATTTCTTTCATCTTAAATATACGTAAGGATCTCTTATAGAGAATATGTCATTACTCTTTGCATTACTTTCAGGCTTGATGTACACAATTTCAGGACTTATCACCCGGAAAATCCTAAAAGGTGTGAGTGATGCATGGGCATTTTCTTTTTGGTTTTCGGCGATAGGCGCTCTTGTCTGTCTACCAATAATGATTTTATCGCCAAAATTTCCAACTGAGCGTTTTCCCTGGATACTCCTTTTTATTGCAGCATTTTTGATAGTTGTACAAAACTTTCTTACTTTCTCTGCTTCTAAATTTATACCTCCATCCGTGTCTGGAACGATAACGAAACTCCGCATAGTGTGGGTCTATCTTTTTTCACTTGTGGTTTTGCATGAAGTCTTTTATGTGCATAAATTTATTGGCATCATTTTTACTGTGCTTGCTGGCAGCCTTCTAACATTTTCAAAAACAGAGATACATTCAAAAATTGGCGTGCTTTATGCGATAGGAGCAACAGTCACCTTTGCATTCGTGATTTTGTTTTATGCCCCATTGCTATATGCATTTAACGCACCCACACTCACTTTTTTTATATTTTTGATCCCCGCTTGTATCAACGCAGTTATTATGCCTGACGCTAGACATAGAATCCCCGCACTACTCTCCACCCATACGTATATGGTACTGGCTGCTGGTGTCGCTGGAGGCCTAGCTAATATAGGCATGAATAGTGCGCTTATGACAGGAAATGCCACACAAACACTTGTCATAGTCGAGTCATTTCTTATTGTTACCCTTGTTGGTGAACATATTGTTCTTAAGGAAAAGAAAGGTGTTGTAAAGAAAATAATTTCAGTGCTCCTTGCAGTCGCAGGAGCACTTCTTATAAAAATTACGTAGGTCATTTTTCTCATGGTACAATCGGATTTATGCTGATTGATACGCATTGTCATCTGAATTCTGAAGCGTACGACGAAGATCGAAGCACTGTCATCGCCAATGCAAAAAAAGCTGGGGTAAAAAAATTTATCGTCCCTGGGTACGGATATACATCTTCACGTCTTACAGTTGAGCTTGCGACTTCTCGTCCAAGTGAAATATTTGCGGCAATTGGTACTGATCCATATGAAGCTTCTTCAAACCCTGATATTTCATGGATAGCGCCACTTCTCCCAAATCCATCGATTATCGCTATTGGTGAATGTGGTCTTGATTACCATCAGTACAAAGGGTTTGATGCTATCGGAAAAAAAGATGAGCAGAAATGGCTCTTTGAAGCGCAAATCAGTATTGCGATCGAGAATAACCTTCCAGTCATCATTCACTGTCGCGATGCATTTTCGGACCTATGGCCGTTTCTTGATTCGTTGGCAACTATGCCTCGAGCAGTTATCCATTGCTTCTCGGGAACTATTGATGATCTTAAAGAAGCACAAAAACGAGGATTATATGTCGGATTTGATGGAAATATTACGTATGGAAAGCAGTTTCCTCCACTTCTCACATATGCCGATCTTTCTATGATACTTCTTGAAACTGATTCGCCATATCTAACCCCTATACCACATAGAGGAGAGCGGAACGAGCCGAAGTATCTTCATTTTGTTGCAGAAAAAATTGCACAAATAAAAAAAATTCCAGTCGATGAAGTCATCACAAAAACAGCGAACAATGCCTGTACACTTTTTAGACTCGTGCCATGAAAATATCGATTATTATTCCGGCGCTCAATGAGCAGGACGCATTACCTAAGCTCCTCACGTCGCTCACAAATCAAACACATATTCCCGATGAAATTATCATTGTCGATGGAAAATCTGACGATCGTACACTTGAGTTTGCCAACCGATTTAGAGATCAATTTCCATCATTTCAGATCATACAATCAACCAAACGAAATCTCCCCTACCAGAGGAACCTTGGCGGAAAGCGGGCATCTGGAGACTGGCTTGTATTTGTCGATGCAGATACGACGTTTCCCACTTCGTTCTTTGCTACGATATATCACATCATAGAGCAGACGACCGTGGATGCATTTACTGTTTTTTGCCTTCCGGATGATGCTTCACTACAAGCACGCGTGCATGCGCACCTATGGAATATGTCGCTGATTCTTCAAAATATCTCACGATCTGTGGTGCTTATGGGATCATTTGCAGCTATGAGAACCTCGATATTTACCCGTAGTCATGGGTATGATGAAACATACTCTTTTGCGGAGGATATGGAATATTCGTTTCGTTTAAAAAAAGAAAACTATACTATTGCTGCGATATCTACTCTTCATGCATACCTTTCCCAAAGAAGGTTCCGCAGGTTTGGATATATCCAAACAGTTCTTCTCTACGCGTATCCTTGGATATATATGCTTTTTACTGGACGCGTCCCATCATCTCATCCGACATTCCAGATGGGTGGACATGTATTTTCTAAAACCTGATGACTGACGCTACCCATGGAAGCGACCTATGATACAATATGTCACTAGATCGATCGTATGCGCTATATCTTCACTCGATATCCAGCATTGACTCAACGGCTACTTGAAATCGCCATCCCAGCGACGTCGTGGCTACTAATCACGATGCCATTTTGGCTTTCACTTTGGCATCCGGCGCTTGTTGCGTATGTCATCATCACATTTGATGTCTACTGGTTTTATAAATCATTTTCGTTGGCAATTTCGGCAGTTAAATCATTTCTTACTCTTCAGGCCCACAGTAAAATTCAGTGGCTACCTCTAGCTAAAAAACATCCGCACTTTTCTAAACTTCACCACATCGTGATCATTCCCGAATACAAAGAGCCCCTACATATTCTTGAACAAACGATAGATGACATAGCAGCGCAATCGTTTCCTAAAAAACGCATCATTGTCGTTTTGGGTACAGAATCAAAAGATGACCAGGCAGAAGAAATAATCGACATCCTTAAAAAGAGGTATCACGGAGTATTTGAGGCATTTCTCGTCACTTGTCATCCTCTCGTTGCAGGTGAGGTGGCCGGAAAATCTTCTAATATGGCATTTGCTGGAAAAGAAGTCGCAAAGTATGTACAAGAAAAGCGTCTCGATCCATCGCTCGTCACCATCACATCGTGTGACGCAGATGCACGGCTTCATCCAGAGTATCTCTCATGTTTGTCTGAACGATATCTCAACGATCCAGAAAGTCAGGCCCATTTTTATCAAGGCGCTATACTGTTTTATTCAAATATCTGGCGAATTCCTTTGCCAAATAAATTCTTTAATACCATTAATAGCATAGGAAACCTTGCCGTTTTATCACAAACATCACGTCTTATAAATTTCTCTACGTATTCGATTTCTTTTAAGACTGTCTCCGAAATCGGATTTTGGGATGTAGATATCATCCCTGAGGATTACCACCTCTTTTTCAAGACATATTTTGCCAAAGGAGAACGTGTGCGGGTGGTGCCTATATTCCTACCTATTTTGGTTGATGCTGCTGAGAGCCACGGCTTTTATAAAACATTCGTCAATCAATATGAGCAGTCAAAGCGATGGGCGTGGGGCGTATCAGATATTCCGTATGTCATTAGAAACGCAGTGCTTAGTTCATCAATTCCAGTCCATGACCGTGTACGAAGAGTTATACGGATTTTAGAGCACCACATTTTTTGGCCAGCAAATTGGTTTCTACTTACTATAGGAAGCACTATACCACCCCTTATTAATCCGGCATTCGAACGAACGGTTCTTGGACACAGCTTATCCCAAATATCTTCAAGCATATTGACGTTATCAACTATTTTTTTACTCCTCGTTTTTTATATCGACTGGCGCACAAAACCTCCACGTCCGAAGGAATTTGCCGCATGGAAACTCCCATTTCTCTATCTTCAATGGTTTACGCTTCCTATTATTTCCTTTTTTCTATCTGCTTTACCGGGCTTGGACGCGCACACCCGGCTTATGCTCGGACAGCGTCTTGAGTATCGAGTAACTGAGAAGGTTTGACTTATACCTATCACATGCGAGTTCGTTCTTTTGGGGGGTAGTAACGAATGCGATACTAAATAGTGTAAAATAATATAGCATCAGTATCGTGAGAGATTCCATGGATATCCTACAATATATCATCTCCCATTCGCCAATTTTTTATCTAACACAGCCGCTGTGGCGGGATGAAGCATTTTCTGTGTTGTTTGTGAAATACTCCCCGTTATATGTCATTTCACATTCGTCTATGGAGCCGCCTTTGTATTATCTTTTGTTATGGGTGTGGACGAGGCTGTTTGGTACTGATGAAATAGCCGTGAGACTTCTCTCAATGTTTGCATTCCTCATAGCGACGTATATATTTACGCTTTGGGCGGAGAAACGATTTGGAAACAACTGGATTTCAACTGTGGCAGCAATTGCTTTTTTTACCAATCCGATGCTGCTCTACTATGCTTTTGAGGTTCGGGCGTATGGTTGGTATATACTTTTTGCTGTCCTTTTTATCACTTCATACATGGAGAAAAAGTGGCGATGGGTTCTTCTAGCGGCGATATTTGGATTTTACACACATCTCTACATGCTCTTTTTGGTGGGTGCGACCGCTCTCCACTATATATTTCAAAATGGCAAAAAATTATGGAATGGCTCTTTGCATGATGCGGTTTGGGATCCGATGATTCGAGTTCTTATCCTATTTAGCATCGCTATTTCCCCATGGCTTATTCGAATTGGACTCACCATGCGAAAACTTCACGATTCATGGTATTTTCCCGTGGATATGCAACTAGTAAAATCTGCACTAGGAAATCTCTATATAGGCTATGAAGGAACACCGTGGTTTCTTTGGAAATACACAAGTGTCTTATCTGCTTGTATTTTAGGACTTCTTATCTGGATGCTAATACAGAAAAAAACTCGCTCAGACATGCTCTATGTCGCTACGATCATCCTCATACCGCTTACTTTTGTATTAGGGTTCTCGGCGCTTATCAAGCCTATTTATGTCAACAGATATCTCATATTTATCGCTATCGCTGAACTAATGCTGATCCCATATATACTGTCGTCTATTCGCATCAAATCCATTGCTATCATAAGCGCAGGACTCATATGCCTTGCCCATGGCCTTTTCTCAATGTGGTATCCGGTCCAACACAAAAAACAAGACTACCGCTCAACGATTCGTGAGATTGATTCATTGATGCGTGAGGGAGATGTACTCTACGTGAATAATGCCCTCATCTATCCAGAAGCACTCTATTATACGAAAAATCCAAAGTCTTTATATCTCTATAATCCAAAAAATTCGCCATTTCTCTGGTATATCGGTGATGCTATATTTTCGCCTGACAAAAATCGTTCAGACTTCTCACGGTATCCAAGTCGGACATTTTTACTGAATGCAGATAGTACATACTCCATCCGATACTCTGTAGATATACCACAAGTGCCAACTGATCAAGTTTTACCATATGACAACTAGCATTCATTCACAACCATTTTGGAGTACCCTGAGAACCCGGTGGGCACTTTTATATCACAACCGAATCATCACGACGAGCACAGTAGCCGTCTTGACCTTGTACTGCCTGACACTCCTTTTTATCATCATTTCATTTTCTACTCTTCCTCCGGTCGTACCGCTTTGGTTTACCAAACCATGGGGTGTTGAGCGACTAGCGCACCCTCTTTGGCTGTTTCTTCAGCCGATCGTGGGCATGATCATTTTTATCATCGATGTTTTTCTTTCTCTATCACTATCGACAGAATTTCTCGTATTTTCACAACTTCTCATGATATCGGCGGTTGCCGTCAATATGGCATCATTTATCTCAGTTTTTTCAATTATTTCCCTCATGGGATAACTATGTTATTTCAAGATATCTGGTATCTTATAGGATCATTCCTCATTGCGATGGCCATCGCGTATTTTGTCACCCCACTCGTGATTCGTATCGCAAAACGATATAACCTGGTTGATGATGCAACAACGCGGTATCATCCTGCCCATACCCATACGGGCGTCATTCCACGAGCTGGAGGGCTTGCGCTGTACGTAGCCATACTCTTAGCCGGACTAGTATTTCTACCATCCACCAAACTCTATTTCGGAATGGCGATCGCATCTGGACTTCTCGTCTATATGGGACTTTTGGACGACAAAAAAGATGTCAATCCATATATCAGACTCGGGACAAATGCACTTGCGGCCCTTATTGTCGTCCTTGCCGGAGCTGGAATCCCGTACATCACCAATCCGCTCACGGGTGGAACTATCATGCTTGATACTATCCGTATTTCCCTGCCTTTTTTTCCAAATCATTCAATTCTTCTTTGGGCCGATATCTTATCATTTATCTGGATAATGTGGACGATGAATATCATCGGGTGGTCAGCTGGAGTCGATGGTCAGATGCCAGGTTTCGTCTCGATCAGCGCATTCGTACTTGGGTTATTATCGCTCCGATATGCATTCGATGATCCTGGTCAATTTCATGTGACGATACTTGCTTTTATCATTTCCGGCGCCTTTGCTGGGTTTACGCCATGGAACTTTTACCCACAGAAGATTATGCCAGGATATGGAGGAAAAACAGTAGCAGGGTTTTTTCTTGCGATACTAGGAATTCTCTCATACGCTAAATTTGGCACTGCTCTTCTCGTATTGGGTGTTCCTATGGCAGATGCGATATGGACACTTCTTCGGCGTTTCGGTAAAAAAACATCTCCAGTGCTTGCAGATCGAAAACATCTTCACCATGAACTTCTCTCTATTGGCTGGGGAAGACGTCGGATTGCCTTGTTTTACTGGAGTTTGTCGGCTATACTGGGTGCAATCGCGTTGACAGTGACGAGTTCTCTAAAAGTATTTGCACTTCTCGTCCTTGGGGTCTCGTTGGGTGGATTCCTCGTATGGATAAACTATTTTTCTCAATTCTCAAAGCCAGCAGACCCAGACAATGGTTGAAAAACGTTGCTGTGGCTACACCTCTCCTTTTCTCCGGAAATATTTTTGTGGATTCCGCACTTCGATCAACCGGAATGGGGTTTATCGTTTTTTGTCTTCTATCGTCATCCGGATATCTACTAAATGACATTCTCGATGCCCCTAAAGATCGAAATCATCCATTTAAACGGTTTAGACCGATAGCAAGTGGCGACCTCCCTATTCCTGTTGCATTTTTTGTATCGGTAGCAATGCTCGTCACCGGACTTTTTATTGCGATAACTATCACACCATCTTTTTTTCTTCTGTCTGCATTATTTGTTATCCTCCAATATTCATATTCGCTTATTTTCAAACACATCAGTGTCATCGATATTCTCGCTATAACGACTGCATATTTTCTTCGTGTATACGCTGGTGAAGCAGCTATTGGATACCATATTTCTATCTGGTTATCGCTCGCTGCAGTATCTCTAGCGCTCTTTTTAGCTATCGGAAAAAGGAGAGCTGAACTAACCCTTCTTGGTTCAGTAAAAAAATCTGCGACCACAAGCACTCGCGATAGTCTGTCACACTATTCAGAAAAATTACTTGACACCTATACAGCAATGTTTGCTAATTCTACATTTCTTACCTATGCGTTTTATACTTTTTTGGAAAAACCTATTAATCGGGGTTTCCTCTTTACGGGCTACGGAGAGTTGGCTACTGCTGTCTCTGATAGAAAATGGATGATGGTGACTATCCCATTTGTACTATTTGGCATCATGCGATATATGCAACTTATTTACGAAGGAAAAGGTGAATCCCCTGAGAAACTTCTCACATCAGATATGTCGCTCATTCTCACCATCGTTGCATGGATTGGAAGCGTATTTTTTGTTATTTACGGGATAGGTGGTTAACTTTCCACCACCAACAGATACTATACATATATCACGGGGCGTTAGGGGGTATTAAGGTGTTACTCCACGAAAAAAAGGGCCTCACTCCACTTTCTCAGCATACGTTGTGCTAATCCAGCCACTCCCTGTAGCAGTTACTTTGATTTGATACCAACCACTCTGTTCATCAAGAAGTGAGTACTTCTCCCCTGGGTATACTTTTGGTTTCTCCTCGATATTTGGCTCTGATTTAGACGGCCCTTTTCGGACATTAAGGTCATTGGTTGGGGTCTCTTTAATAATGACAAACGGTTTCATCGGGTCAGCTACCGTGCTTTTGGCTGTAGGAACTGTTGTCGGTGTGATAGATGTTTTTGCCGTTCCTTTTTGCGTTGGGGTTGGCGTTTTATCAGGCGTGGTCTGCAACGTCGCACTTGGCGTAGACAAGCTCGAGTCCTGTGCAGGTGATAGCTCGTCATTTGATGAGCCAGGGGAAAGTGTCAACTTCATCATAACGTGTACACGATATCCTGGTGTCAGTTTCACTCTTGTAGTTCGCGGTATATATCCTTTAGAAACCATACTCACTGAATGTTCACCAGCAGGAAGATCGGTAATTGTTGATGTCGTCATCCCTTTAAGCTCTTCATCTATGAGAATTGATGCAGCATCTGGGTCTGAATACAGGGCCAATTCTGCATTTTTACTCCGAATCTGTTCCATCCAGACAACGTCCGCAGCATTGGTTAGTTGAGACTCGGAAAGAGTCGCATTTATATATGTTTTTGCGTCCTTCGAAATGACAATTTTTGTTTCAAAGTCGACAAAATCTCTTCCGCTCCCATCATCGCTGGCAGAAACTTTCAGAGTATGTTCCCCTGCAGAAACTTTGAAAGGAGTTTTTCCAAATGGGGTGCGACCAACCATTGAGCCGTCCACATACACGTCAGCTGTCGGTGTAGCATCAACGCGAAGATCTCCTTGTGTAGGAGTCCGAAGTGACACAGCTCGCATGATCGCAATAGCAATGCCAACCAATAGAAAAATTCCGATGATAAAAACGATTTTCTGCTTCATCGCACTATCATGATACCATACCTATCACACTCAACCAATTGTATTTGGCATCCTCACTCATTTAAGAATAGTTGTGACCCACGATATGAGAGCCGATACGACATGTTTCTCATGCGAGGTGAATGCATGATCGGCACCGTCAATAACCTGACTTCGGTAGTTTTTAACTTTCGGTGCATGTCTATCAAATATGACGCGCATATCAGCAATCGGTCTATCTGCATGTTCATCGTTTTCTCCGAGCATAACACATACTGGATAGTGTATATGGGCATATGCATCAAGGATTGGTTCTGGACCCCCATACGTGAACTGATCCTCAGCACTTGCTGGGGTCAGTAAACTAATGATTCGGTTTGGCGTCATCATCAAAAATGATATGCCAGGGATGAGTGTGTTCCCTAAGCCGATTGCCGATAGCACTTTCATCACCGGTAGTACCCATATTGGCGCATTTATAGACAGCCTGTCACTGATTGGACTCAGAAGCGCAATCCCCTGTACTGATGGAGTATGTGTGACAAGCGAGCCGAAATAGCTCGCTTTATTTGCTCCGGTACTATGCCCTACTAAAATGATATTTGTGTATCCTTTAGAACGAAGAAAATCTACACCAGCCGAAATATCATGGATACAGTCCGTAAATTTTTCGTACGCTGCTCCACCATTTCCATATTTATATCCGCGTTTGGATGACAGATCGACAATCTTTATGCCTGTCACAACATTGTGTCCTCGGGTATTAAATGATGCATATCCAAAACCAGCACGTCTACACGCACGTATAAGTGTATTTTGAAGTGGTACGTTACTATAAAACGTACTTGATAACCCATGAATCCAAAGCAGAGCCGTTTTTGATGGACGCGTAGACGCCGCATACATACCTTGATGGATATATCCGTCATCCGTGGTGATTTGCGTTAGCTCTACAGGTATCTCACTTCGGTCCCGCTTGTTATATGCAGCAACATCTAACTGCGTGATAATCGAGAGTGGTTTTGGTAAATGACTGAGAGAAAACCATTTGATTTCATCACACTTGTGAGGCTCCATGATTTTCGGTATCTGGCCTTTTTTAATCCGACTAATATACGTAGTCGGAACCCAATGTTGTTTATCAGCTACGATTATATGATCTGCCGTCAACAGCGGTTCGATGATATCAATGTCGATGCCAAGTTCTTCTTTAATTTCACGAACAATTGCATCAACACGCTTTTCTCCGAATTCAACTGCTCCACCAGGCGCTTCCCAGCATCCACGCTCGTTTCCCGCATTCTGACTGCGCTTACACAGCAGCACCTGTCCTTTGTCATTCAGGATAAATGCCCCAACTGATACGCCGATATACTCCACTCCTCGTTTCATACAATTTTTTCCTTTTTTGCAAAACACACAAGCCACCATTTACCTTTTAGATGGGCAAATCGTGTACCTTCATCGTAACTATACATATCGACGATAGAAAATCCTGCTTTTTTTACAGCATCTGTTAAGCGCTTTGTATCGTAAAATGCAAACATACGAGGGATTCCTGGAGTACTCGGCTCAAATGATTCATGTTCGCCGCTTCCTACTTTGACAAACACAAAAAGTGTCCCACCTATCCGGAGAAATGTATAGAAATCTTTGAGTACTTTCTCTGCTTCTCTGTAGTGCAGATGAAGAAGTGATGCACACGCCCATATACCATCAAATGAATTGGCTTCAAAAGGTAGACTGCGAAGATCTATGTTCAGAAATGTTACATTTGGAGTTTTGTTTTTTGCGATTTTCAAAAGCTCTAAAGATAAATCAATCCCAGTCACGGTAAATCCATTTTCAGAAAATACCGCACTATCCCGCCCTGCCCCACACCCAGCATCAAGAATATGCCCATTTGACGTGACCATACTCATGAATCTTGTCCGCTCAGGGATTGGACCCAGCCTACTGGATGTTTCATCGTACGCAGTCGCTATTTGGTCATACACAGCAATTGTTTTTGTCACGTGATCATCCATATTTGCATTTTTTTAATCAAATTATATCTGGTCAAGTAAATACAAGACATCTTCTCGAATGGAGTCATTTGTCCGACATGCGAGTACATCCTTTTTTGTCATCCATGTATATGCATCATGCTCATCTGAAAGTCGGATAGATTGTGTGTTGCTCTCGCAGAGATACGTAACACCAACAAGTTCGTATTCCGGTCTCGTTGGCCCACGATATAGGTGCCATGTTCGAGTAGGGTGAATGATTGTAACTGTCTGTATTCCAGTTTCTTCTTTCAATTCCCTTGTAAGTGCATCTAAAAAACTTTCGCCTTGATTCAACCGTCCGTATACAATTTCCCATACTCCATCCTGAAATTCTGATTTCCGATGAAGCATGAGTACTGATTTTTTTGCTTTATCAACAAGACCTGCCCCAACTCCGACCATATACTTACCAATACTTGATGAAGGTTCGTCCATATATTTTTTATACATCCACTATTTTGATATATATCGTACTATTTTTATCTCCTGTAGAATTTCTATTTCTAAGCACGAATTTCGCTCATAGTATATCACCAAAACCCCCGCCTGTTGGCGGGGGTTTATCTGATTTCTTGTGTTTAGGGTTTTTCTCTGGAATTAATAATCCATGCCACCCATGCCACCCATACCAGGTCCACCGGCTGGTGCATCTTTTTTCTCAGGGATATCAGTGACAAGTGCTTCAGTTGTGAGAATCATCATCCCAATAGATGCTGCGTTCTCAACTGCTGTGCGTGTCACTTTTGCTGGATCAAGAATTCCTGCTTCAAGCATGGAACCAAAGTCCATGGTCATAGCATTAAATCCGTAATCAAGCGCTTTTGACTGCTCGATGGTTTTGACCACCCATCCATCATCTGCTCCTGCGTTCTTTGCTATCCAGCGAACTGGTTCGCCAAGGGCCTGAAAGAGGATATCGACCCCAGTCTTTTCATCTTCGAGCGTCAGCGATTCGCGAACTTTTGATAGTGCCGCACGAGCCCGGAGAAGTGCTACTCCACCACCTGCAACGATACCTTCCTCAAGCGCTGCTTTCGTCGCTGAGACCGCGTCATTGACGCGCTCCTTTTTATCCTTGAGCTCGACTTCTGTCGCTGCTCCGACGTTGATGACGGCGACGCCACCAGCGAGTTTAGCAAGTCGCTCCTGGAGCTTTTCTTTGTCAAAATCGGATTTTGTTTTTGCAATTTCCGCTTTGATATTTGCGACGCGTCCGGTCAGTGCTTTTTTATCACCTTTACCACCGATAATCCGGGTATTTTCTTTGTCAGCCCAGACTTTGTCGGCCCGTCCACAGTCTTCTACCATGACGTTTTCGATTTTCCGTCCGGTATCCTCAGAGATTACTGTCCCACCAGTCAACACTGCGATATCTTCAAGCATCGCCTTCCTGCGGTCACCAAATCCTGGAGCTTTCACTGCCAGAACATTGAACGTTCCGCGCATTTTATTTACGACCAGTGTCGCAAGTGCTTCTCCATCAATATCATCAGCGATAATGACGAGATTTTTACTCACCTTGATGAATTTTTCAAGGAATGGTAGCAAATCTGCGATAGCGGAGATTTTTTTATCAGTGATAAGGATGTACGGATCTGCCATTTCTGTTTCCATTTTGTCAGCATTTGTGACGAAATATGCAGATGCATATCCTTTGTCAAATTCCATGCCTTCTTTATGGTCAATGGTGATTTCAAACCCTTTTCCTTCTTCGACTGTAACTACACCATCTTTGCCGACCAATTTAAGTGCCTCGGCGATTTTCGAGCCAATTTTCTCGTCCTGTGCAGAGATAGTGGCGACTTTCGCGATGTCCGAGTCTTTGACATCTTTTTTCATCTTTTTGATCTCAGCAACGACTGCCTCGACACCTTTTTCCATGCCGACTTTCATAATCATCGGATTAGCACCAGCTGTGACGCTTTTGAACCCTGCATTCACGATGGATTGTGCTAAAAGCGTCGCGGTCGTCGTCCCATCACCCGCAACATCATTTGTTTTAGACGCCGCTTCTTTGACGAGTTGTGCACCCATGTTTTCAAATGGATCTGGCAGCTCAATATCTTTTGCTACAGACACTCCATCATGAATCACGTTTGGTGCGCCCCATTTCTTGTCGAGCGCTACGTTACGACCCTTAGGACCAAGTGTCGTGACGACTGCTTTTGCAAGTGTATTGACGCCTTTGACGAGACTTGCTCGTGCGTCATCCCCGAATTTGAGTTGTTTAGCCATATAGTTTATTCTCCTTTATTTAACAATTGCTAATACTTCTTTTTCTTCAACAATCATCCATTCTTCACCTTGGACTTTTACTTCTTGGCCACCCCATTTTTTATAGAGCACCTTATCACCAACTTTGAGTGTCATGGCGATTTTTTGCCCGTGCTTATCGATTCGACCTGGGCCAACTGCCATAATCTCCCCCATTTGTGGTTTTTCTTTTGCGGAATCTGGAAGTACGATGCCAGAGGGAAGTACATCTTCGCCTTTCATCGGCTTAATGAGAACGTTATCAAATAATGGAACTATGTTTACGGTCGCCATAGAACCTCCTTTATAAATAAATGAATACCAATACTACGAATTGCTTCATGACATGTGCCAACTTTGGCAGTCATGGGAAGTGACTGCTATTTTACGGTGATCGTCTTTCTATTGTCAAGAGGTGCACCAGGAATCTTATACTGTATGCACCGTTTATGATAGGCCGAAAGTGTATGAGCACGACTATCATTCGGGTGAAACCTAATCACATTCTCTTTGATGATCTCGGATGTTCTTCTGTGTCGCATGTACCATGTCTGAATCCTATATGCGGCCGATTCTAAGAGACCTATAAACCATGAGGGGCGTTTGATCTCACTTTGGATCTCACTTTCCAATGCCAAACGATGTGCAAATGCGACTGGAAGAAAGCGTTTCGCCCAACTATTTGCAGTAAGCATCGCTCTATACGTACCCCTCACTGTGTACACAGGCTCCATTAGGAGTAATTCATACGCAGAATAGATATCGTGTTCTTCTGGTGGAAGTCCTATGGCGTCAGCTCCAAGGAACATATTGAGACATATAGCATTTGCCACTTCCCGATCATATGGATGACGCCTTCGTGCTATACACTCTATAAGGACTAATGCACATAATCGAGTAAGCCACACCGTGCCAGGCGAGGTTACCACTAAAAAATCAATATCATCCGTAGTAGACGCATTACCAGCCGCCACACTTCCTGTGACTGTCACAAGTCGAACCGTTGGTATATGTCCAATATACTTACCAACGACAGAGGCATAGTAAAATTTTTTCCGCGACGCATCTTCTTTCGCGGTTCGTTCTAATTGCCTATGATGCCCGTGACCAACCCATATATACCGCCCATCCGAATAAATTTTTTTTGACCTAAGAAGTGTCCGAAGTACGTCGCGTAGCTTACCCAGCGGAATTGTAGCACCAATCCCCCATATCCGAAGCTCACGTGCGGTCAAGGGATATGAAAAACAGTCAGCATATAGAAGAGCTCTCCATGCGGCGTGTACATACGAGATGGATACGACACTCATTGTGATGTTTGTGGGGCAGAACGGATCAAGCCAAACGATGTTAAAACTTCGGTAAACCCTTTTGAAAGAGTCGTCAGTTCTTGACTAGCAGAGGATCCTTTCACCATGGCATTGACGGCGTTTTCAAGGTATTTGATCATTCTCGTATTTATGCCTGTATCACCATCAAATGTCCGTGATGCAAGTGGGAATGACTTTGCGTTTGCTGCCATAGTCACAAATGCACCGATGTATGGATCACTTTTGATCGAATCGCCCATGTCGCGACGTGCGTATGGCTCGCCAAATAGTTGTCTACTTTGTTGTGCAGATGAGTATAGGAGAGTCGCACCCTCCTTACTGGTAAGATACTTTACAAATTCCCACGCTGCGGCTTTGTTTTTTGACTGACTCGACACACCTTCTACCCAGTACGATGCCCATGAGACAGGTACACCAGATAATTGCGGAAATGGCGCGATACCAAACTGGATATTAGGGTTGATCTCTTTGATGGAGAATGCTCTCCATGAAGGAGCAAGGATCATCGCTACTCTTCCTGTAGCAAATGCATAAATAGCATTATCCATCGTCTCGTCCCATGTATAGAGCGGATCACCGGGGGTTGCAAACTTCCGATAAAACTGGAGTGTCTGTTCTGCTTCACTTCCTGTGGGAGATACCAAATTAGCACCGTTTTGATACATCATCGTTGCTATGATATCGCTAAAATTCTCGATATTATTTGTAGTACCAAGGGCTATAGCAGATGTACGGATTTTTGTTCCATCTTTTGCCGTTAGCTTATCCACAAGCCCACCTGCATTGACGATTTCTTCCCATGTTGTTGGAGGAGTAGCGACACCTGCTGCAGTAAATAGCTCCTGATTGTAGTACAAACCTAACCCATCAAACATAAGTGGAATGCCGTATATCGTCGTCCCTGCGACCAAATCTGTTGAAGCGACCGGATAAAATGTCGAAGAAAATTCATCACTCGTCATAACAGTACTTGGCACAGGTGACAGATCGTTTTGGAGCATAGCAACCCATGTATTATGAAATCTGAATACATCTGGACCCGTGCCACTACGTAGCTGTGTCATGACTCGCTGTCGATAATCACGTACGGTATTTGCCACGTACTGGATCGTGATATGAGGATGAGTATTTTGAAACGCCTGGATCACCGGACGAATGACGGCTTCATCTTCCCACAATCCCCAATACACAACTGTTACGTCCTGCTGATTTTTACCAGTGACTTCAGGGGTTGCAGCATTACCACCCCCAGACATCGATGAAAAAAACGTTTTAACGCCAAAAAATACTCCAATGATGATAAGTGCGAGTATACCTAAGACCATAATCCGTTTCGGCCATGGATTTACCGTAGGGATAGGGGGCAATTGATATCCGCCATTTGACGGGGGCGGTGGAGACGATGCAACTTGAAATGCTGAGGTCTGCGGTGGTGGAGGTGGAGGCTTTCCAAATGATGGAATGACAAACGTATCAGGAGCTGGCTGTGGTGGAGGTGGAGGTGGCGGGGAGGATGGTGGGGTTATATTTGGACTCGATGGAACAGGCTCAAGCGGTGGGGTATCCCTTGATCCCATGGGAGGAATATCTGCTAGTACAACAGTACCTGAGGATTGATTTGATTGAGGTGATCCAGATGTCAACATACCTACATTTCCTGTACAATGTGATCATACCATGAGATCCAGAATCTTTCCTAGACAAACAATGATGTTTCAGACATATGGGCTTGTATTTGCCCTTCTTGTCGCAGTTATCATCATTCTCACTGCATATATCGTCGCTTTTGAACGACAATATCAAAATCGAGCATATCCAAATGTTATCATTAATGGACAACCAGTTGGAGGCAAAACTATCGAGGAAATCAACGCCCAGTTTGCAGAAAAAAATGTACCACTTAAAACATTATCTATACAACTAACGTCTCCTGATGCCATCGCAACTATCTCATCTGATCTCCTTCATGCACGATATGACACAAACCTTGCAGCTATCCAGGCATTCTCAATAGGACGGTCTGGTTCATTTTTATCGCAATTTCGGGAGCGCTATCTTCGTGGATATGTCACTCTCCCACTCACAATCACATGGAACCACGATGAGGTTACAAAAGCTATCGAATCTGTAAAACCAGGCATCGAACTACCAGTTGAAGATGCATTATTCACATTTGAACAAGGAAAAGTAACCGCATTTAAACCATCACGAGCTGGGCGCACTATTGATGAAAAAAAACTTCGATCGCTTATTGAAGCCTCCATCCAAACATTTGAACCAACAAAAAACACTCCGTTACGTATACATATCCCTACGATCACCATCGAGCCATCTATCACCATGGATAAAATTAATACACTTGGGATCAAAGAGCGCATTGGGCGCGGGTATTCAGAATTTTCTGGCTCAATACCTGGTCGTATACACAACGTCGTACTTGCTTCGTCTCGGGTAAATGGCTTACTTTTTCCACCTGTCCTTTTTTTTTATTTAATTCATATATAACCCAATCAGGTCTATGAATTGGAGGGTGTATTCGATTAAATTTTACCAAACCACATTGATTTAGTTCTTCCAAATTAGCAATACCATAAGACTTGGGAAATGAATATGTAGGGCAAGGCTCTGATGACATATCATTAGCTGTGATTTCCCCACCAATAAACTGTACTATTTGTGTGTATTGACCTATTCTCTTATTATCCCATGCAGTCACGATTT
>CAZQGM010000004.1:0-20271 GCA_964592885.1 uncultured Gammaproteobacteria bacterium | reverse complement strand
GCAGCGATACTGACGGTAGCAAGGGCTATCAATGAAGAATTAAAAAAACTTGGTGTAGCACTCGTTACGCAAGATCCAGATGAGTCAGCAAAAATAGCGGAGGCAGTTAAGGCAATTAATCAATATTCTGTCGACGAGGCACTCATCACTACACACGCTGAAACGATGTTTGGAGCTGTTTTTATTGAGTCAGACATCAAGCCATATGAGAATTCTGGACCAATATCGTTGCCATTACGAGCAGCACTAGAAAAGGCTATCGGAGTTGAACCAACACTTATCTCAAAAACAGACGTTGATACTGCACTTATCGCGCTAACAAAAAAAGTCTATACACAGGTAGCAGAGAAACGAAAAGAACAGATTCGAGAGCGAAGAACGCTTGCGGAAAGTGCAGTACGAACAACTGGGGATGTACTTGCTAGAACGGATGCATCTATAACGCCTATTGTGGAAGCATTATTAACCAATGACGCGTACACGCAACAAGCCACTATTAATAAAGAAACCGCAGATCTAACTGCACTAATACTAACTACTGCACAGAGAACACTACCTGACACTTCAGCGAATCCGTGGGTACAGAACTGGGAAAAATATGCAGACGTAGGCGTAATAGCCTCTACAAAAGCGAAAGCGATTATTGGTGATGTCGTCACGTCACTTGTGCAACTTGAGGAAATTGCAAATAACATTGATGCAATCAGGGCAGATTATGATCTTCAAACAACCGGAGTATGGAATGCCTCATACTTCAACCGATCACATAATAGTGGCCTTGATATCCCCGAGCCAATCCTTGAAGCATGGTTTGGGAAAATGAATTTGCTTGCTCAAAATGCAGGTTCGAAAATAGTCGCTAAAGCTCCTCTACAACCAGCACTACCCGCGCAACCAGCTGTAGTCGCTCAAGCTGGGACTTTTACCTGGACGATCGAATCAGTCATGGATGAGACGGCTAAGCAGGTAGTATTTACGGCCATTGGTACGCGACTAGATCAACAACAAAAGGAGTTCTTATGGACCACGATGCAAGATTTGGCAGTAAAAACGTACTCAAACGGTTTACTTGAAGAAAAATCGTTAGTCTTTAAAGCATTGATTGGAAAAGTGATCTCTGTATTTGAACAGAAATATCCAAGTGTTCTTCCGTCCAATGATCCACTTTGGAATACGGTGCGTGATGGTGTAAAAGCTCATTTTGCAGCCAGAAAAGTTGCAATCGACCTTGCTGCAGTAGCCTCCCAGTCAAATGTGGCACCAGTTCCACCAATCATAACGCTCACTTCTATCCTTTCTGAACTTGCCCAGGCGATATCAAGTGGCATGGCGATCCAGGATGTGGTAATAATGGCTAGTACAACAATCGCGGATGCGGTTGAAGCTGAATGGGAAGCAAGCGGGGATGCGATTTCGGCTCTTCAGACGGCGATTGCGGCTGCACAAGATGAACAGCGGTTATCAACGATACTCACGTCTGTATCACCACTATTGAGTGGGCCAACGGCAGTTACACATTTCCAAGCGGTACTTGATGCGGCAAAAATTCGGTACGAGGCGATTCAAGAAGCAAAACCAAAAACCATTCCAATGACGTTTGGTTCGTTTAGAAAAAAGAACATCTCGGCGATGGAAGCGAAACTATCGACGCTTCCTAAGGCGATTCAAGCTCCAATAGAGGCAAAGTTGAAAATAGTGCTCAATTCTAATCCAGCAAAGACCATCACTACGATTGATGAAATTATAGTGATACTAAATGAACCAGCATATAAAAGTAATAAGTTTGTTACTGCATTTAGAGAAGTGTTAGTAGTGTTTCAAAATAAATTAAAAGCTCAAGACTATGGCGTAGAGACAATTATCCCAGCCCCGTCGACACCTGCATCACAGCCCGCGTCACCCGTCACCATTGGCGATACGGTCGTGTACAAGCAGGGTGGGACAAATGAGATACCACATACCGTAATGGTAATTCGTCCGAACGCACTAGCAGCTGGAAATGCCATTCGTCGAACAGGATTCAGCTTACCAACTATCATAGAAATCAATGGAGTAGCTCAGCCAGTTGTTGCAAATCCGGATCTCATAGCGATCATAGAAGCACTGGCTATAGGAAAGACCGCCTATTTTGCTGATGAACAGAAGTCGTTTATCGTGAGGCGTGATGCGACGGATCGGTTTGTCGTTGCACAGTCAGATACGGGTCTAAGCACTGGCCAATCTGATCCACTTCCACCAAGCCCATCAGAGACACTACAAACGATACTAAAAGATCTTCTTACTGCAGTACAGTCTGGTGGTTCAATTACTGCGATCATTGAACGGATCCAAACAGAGGTGGCACTTGATGTTGCCGATGCGTGGGATGCAAATGCAAATGAGATTGAGGCTGTAGTAGATGCCACTCTGACGATTCGTGATAGAGACTACCTCTATTCGCTTCTCAGGGGATTAACGCCGCTGACTAATGCTATAACTATTCCTGCGCGGATTCAGTATCTATATGAATCGATCAATGCCCAGTATATGACGCTTGTCTCTCGACGACTCCATCGCACGACGGATGAAGCGATTGCGCGATCAGTACTTGGAAAAGCAGAAGTCACTGATGAAGAGATCGATCGCATCGCTTTGGAAACAGCGAAACTTCGAGGACTTGTCCGAGGGCATCAGGTCGAATTACAGACACTATTATTGGCCACCTCAACGCCCCAGGAAGCGCTAGAAGCTCTGTGGAACACACTTCCATCATGGAATGGTGGGACTCAGCTGCCAGAGCGGGGGATTGTCGATGCATGGGTCATGGCAGCATATCCACATGCATTTATCACCCAAGCCGTACAAAAAAAAGCGAATGTGATAGCTGACGAATATACGCAGATAGCGGGGATTTTGGAGATACCAAATGCTGTCGAGCCTGGGCTCCAACAAGCGCTTGTGTCGATCCTCGAGCGGATCGACGTCCCTGGGGTAGTAGGTCCCACATCAGTGATGTCAAATCAGATAGAACTTGCTATCACAACGATCAAAGGGTGGCAGGTATCCAACGGTGCTGACTCTAGTCCAAAAGGAATGGCGTACTCTGCTCAAACCGACGCATTGCTGAAACTTTTCCAAACGATGGCAGTGAAACTATCCGGAGCATCCATACAAGCGCCAGTCATAGAACAAGCAGTCGAGGTGTCTCCCCAGGAAGCGCCTCAACCTGCTCCAGTAGTTGAGTCAGTGCCTCAGCCAGCAGCAGACGGCATACTGACACAACAGGAATTTATGGCAGCGATACAGCAGGGATTTGATCCGAGCATCCAGACGGTTATCGACGTATTTCTCGTGTTGGTACCCGCGGCTCAACTGACACAGTCTATTGTCGAGACATGGGTAGCTCTTGAGATGAATACATTTATAGCGGAGAATCTTGATCTTTTCTCACTACTTCAGTCGGCGATGAATGAGGAGCCGACCAATCCGCTTCGTTGGGTAGATGTCATCACGATTGGTCGCACCGTGATCAATCAAGCGCTAAGTACGGACCTCAAGACAAATATGTATATAGGATATGAAGCACCCGAGCAGTTTCATGACTATACGAGCTATAAAGCATCAGCGGTCGCGCCAATTGTTGCAGCGAAACTGTCATCAGGTAGAGTCACGGAGCAGCAAGAGCTTTTGATAGCCAATAGTATGCTTGCAAAGATGCGAGGCGACGTGCGAGGACAAATAGATGCAGAAGTGAACCTCATCAAGGTGACGATGCAGGCAAAAGCACGTATCGACACAGGCGATGAAACGGGAGAAGATGCCTTCTTGGCGTTGCAATATGATTCAGTTATCGAATCAGCACTGGGTATGACCGATGCGAAATTTTTTACTGACCAAACAGAGAATTACAAACAAGAATTACTTGGAATACTCAAACTGGTAATGGCTGAGGAGTTCGTAGAAAAGGGAAGTACACAGCTTCCATACCTCACATCAGATATCACACTCCCCGAAGATATCGCTCCAGTCGTCAACGCCATATATGATCACTTCATCAGTGCCGTAGAAGCAGCTACAAAAGTCAAATATGGCATACAACCATCAAAAACGGTTCAACCGGCAGAAGTGGCGGCACCAGCGGTGGAAGCTGTGGCTTCGCTCTATAGTCCGGAAGTGACACATCTTCTGACGCTTGTCGATGTGTTGCCTGAGTCAATTACTAGCATAAAACAGCAATTACGTGCTCTGTTTAGTGATTTGAAGCTAGAAATTGATCTTGAAAAAAAACTTACAGCTATCAATGGCATGATTGGTTTGGTCGAAAAATCGTATAGAGCTGAGAAACAAGTTCAACCAGTGTCAGATGCAGTGCAACCGCTCAAACGATTGAAAGATGCGGTACATAGTTACAAAAGAGTATTGATGGCAGAAAAAGAACAAGCAGGACAAATGCCAGAACAACAAACAGTAGCTCCAAAAAAAAGACCTCTAGCTGCATTGCAGGGAATACTGTCAAGCAGCAGTAAACCTGCTCCTGTCACACCAGTGGTCATTGTCGAAAACTTAATCATAGATGGTTCGTCCATTGATAGAGAAATCAAGGCGCTCGTCAAAAAAGCGTATCCCCATATTGACAGTAAAAATCAGGACGCGGCGAACGATCTTAACGATAAAATACGCGCCGCGGTAAACGCTCTCCTTGCTGATCCAGGTACAAAATCTGAAAATCCTGCATTTTATGCCCCGAAAGTTTTGGTGCAAATAAACGATAAACGGGTCAAAAACGTGGCAGCTTTGGCTATCGCCATCATTGCTCAGGCAAAGGCACAGCCAGCGACTGAAGCACCAGTGGAAACCGAGGATCCAGCAGCTATCGCGAAACCAGCTACACCTGTAGTTGAAGCACCTGCACCGGTAGCCGCAGCACCGGCTTCGACAATCGATATCACTTCCATAGTTGATGCCGTCGCACCAGGATATACGAAGCGCGTGGAACTCATCACTACGATGAAGCAGATAGATGCGGCGATTGTCCGTATCGTACCGGGGATGAGTGTAGCGGATCGGACGACGATCCTTCGATCCCTCATCCCTCACGCTGTACATCCAGAGAATGACTCATCATTTGATGCTGTTAGTGGGCTTGTAGAAGATCCGGATGATGTTGCTACCTACATATCCGTCGCAATTTACAATATCGTCACAGATAAATCGATACAACACACCTATGTATCTAATCAAGAGAAAGAGATAGTAGCTAATGAAATATCAGGTCTTCTTGCTTCTTGGTATGCACATGTATTATTCGCTGATACAACTGAAAATACGGAGCCAGACGCGTTGCCGACACGGACGATCGGTGCAAAATCAGTTGAAGAAATACGAGAAACTACTAGTTATATATCTGGTTTAATTCCGACTGAAAATCCGAAAATGTTTTATGTCTTATCAAAGATGGTGGCACTTTTAGAGAATGCAGCTAATAAATTAACACTTGATCAGGATTACACCACATTTTTTGATGCTGCTATAGCAAAATACGCCCAAGCTCATACAGGCATGACGAATGATCCCGACATAGCATTTCGAACAGAGCTTCAACGTGTGTGGGGAGCAATCAAGGATATCGTCAGAAATGAAGATTTTGAAACAGGCGATATGTCTGATGAAATGATCGCAGCGCGTATTGCGGGGTATACACTGCCGGTAGCAGCCGAGCCGGCTCCTGCAGGTGATCAGGTTGAACTTATCAATACTCTTTCGTCAGTTTTGGCACGTGAATCCGCTGAAGTAGTGGTGGAGTATCTCGCAGAAGCCCCATCCATGGAAACCGATGTGTTTATCAAATCACTTAGAGAGCACCAGTTGGAATACCAACAGGTGTTTGCACGATTCGGTACGCCGCAAGAGATCGCAGCGCTCATTCGAGTGACGATCAATATCTCTTCGCGGAAGAAAAATACAGAAATGCATGTCGTACTCACAGATGTCGAAAAGATGATTGAAGCGTTACAGGCTCAATATTGGGGAAATGTCGATGGTACTACAACGGGTACCGCATTTCTCGAAAAGAATCGGTCAGTAGGAACGAGAAATAGAGCGTTTCTTCAAAGAAAATTCAAAGAATTACTTCGTAGCGAGAAATATGACAGTGCAGGATCTGTCGATACAGAAAACACTGAATATCTCACAACACTTCTTTTGGCTCACGCACGGAACGCACAGACGCTGCTCGTGCCAATTGCTGATACATACCAACCATTTGTTCTAGCTGCCAATCCTGTGGTTACACACACAGAGCTGGCAGAGGATCTACAAAGACGCATCGCAGGAAAAGAAGTGACTCGTCTCTATGCTCGTTATGAAAACGGCGCATGGACAGACGGGATGGTCGGAAAACTCGATGCAACGGTACCGTTCCAAGGAGAAGGTCAGATGGCTTTGCTTGCTAATCGACTCAATTCTGTAGAAATGCCATTTGGTACGGTTGCAGTGATCCTTGATGAAGCAGGAAATCCTATAGCAGCGTATCGCCGGGCGGACTACACTGATACTGATGAACATTCTTTTGTTGTCTATGTGCCTGATGATCGGTATCCGGTTGCACCGGTCGTTACTATACAAGGAGCAGAAACCGTATCCATGGCTCGAGATGCCGCGCATGCAGAAGCGCTATCATGGGAATATCTTGCTGAGGATGTCCGATCGTATCTCCCGGGAAATACACAAGGGAGAATGTACTTCTACAACGATGTAAACACAAAAGCTACGTTCGATCAACAGACCATAAGCGGCAGAGTAAATGGAATTGATTCCCGAACGGGTCCAACGCAGGTCTACGCACGGAATGCAGGAAGTCTCATCGTCATAACGGATGAAAATGACACAGTGCTTGTCGCATATTATCGGACCAGCGGTGAAGCAAAGGCCAAAAATGGGACCTTTGTGAAGTATGTGCCAACAACAGCTCCTGGAGTACTCAAAACCAAACAGACTCCGCAGGAGAAAGCGTTTGCAGTGTTGTCACTTCTAAATACCACTCTTCGTGACGGAAACTGGAACGAACAGGATGTAGTAGCTATCCGCAATGTATTTGATGCAGCTGTAGATGTACCTTCCGAAGCATGGCTTCAGGCAATAAATCGGTTTACAACCTCCATTGGATCTGTAGATACCATGGCCGACATGGTAAACGCGGTATTTCGTCGGGTGTTGAGAGAATCCCTTGCAGGGAAGCTTCTAGCATCGATTCATCCGATTGCAGGGGTTTGGAATTCAATTACCCAACTTCAGGGGATATACAAAGCCATACGCGTCGTGCTTGATGATACTGCCCTAAAGCCAATGGGGGTACTCAAAGATCCGGTGTTTGATCCTGTGACCTTAGAAACAGATGGAACGACAGGGGAATTATCGAATGGTAAACCCATGTTGTCATTCACCGGAAGTGTGAAAAAAGTTACCCTTATACCAGGCGGGCCACAAGAAACATTAGAACTACTGACAACAGTTAAAGTATGGTCAGAGGATCCAAATGTCAACATCATTACCTTTACCCTTACGAATCAGACAGATGGATATGTATACAAGACACAGAGAATATACACTGCATCTCCGACGATCATCGGACCAACCGCCCGCTGGAAAACCTTCAATGATCTTGAACATGCTGTCCAAGTTGAAGATCCGACCGGAATAGTATCAACTCCGGGGCAGTACGGGCAAATAGGGATGGGGCGATTCGCATTTGGCTATCATCAATTGCCCGTAAACGAGGCGCGTGTGAACAGAAATGTAGTGATACGAATGGGTATCTGGGAAGTTAAACAAACGCTTTCATCATCTGATGTAGTGCAAATCGGCAAGCTAATCGAAACATATGTGCCTACATCAGGAGTCGTGCATGATAGTTGGGTAAAAATTGGTACCAATGTTCGGCATGGTGAATACTCGGCGCTGACCGCGTGGGAAGAGTGGGTCAAGATGGATATCGAAAGGTTATTGAAAGTGACACTTGCTCCGGAACAATCTGAAGAACGGCGGCAATTTGTAGAAAACCATACGGCGCTTATTGAGGCCCTTGATCAGGAGATAAAGAAATTTGGAGTGAATCATCCTGCATACACGACGTTTGATATTGCTATCCTTCAGCCATTTAATAGACTACAGGAATTGCTTCTAAAGACAAAAATACTTGATGCCCCGGAGATGATGATCCCACAGGATGTTGGTCAGACGACGGTTATAAAAGTCGGTACAGTGATGACAACACAAGAAGTTGAAGCCGATAGCCTGAAGCTTTTTACGGAAAATAAGAATAATACAGCACTTCATAATTTCCAATTTGTTTCGGTTGGTGAACCACTTACTGATCCGCACGAAGCAGGATCACCTTGGTCACAGGTAAAAATTGGCGATGTGATCGTCGTGACCAATGGCGCCATCGGTCCAGTGATCGCTGCATACCGAAAAATAGGGAAGGACGAGTGGGTGAAGTACGAGGTAACATCAGACATACAGCAGCCAGCAGAAAGTGAGTCCGGAACACTTGATACCGCTATCGAAACACTCATTCTGGCGTATGCAAATCTTCCATCATTTATCACATCATTTGAAAAAGGCGATTTTACATCGCTTGAGGATGTATTTACCGCTATTCAGATGGTTGTCTCTGATATACATCAAAACCTGGAGACTGTGCACAATGATCGTAGTGCGTTAGAAAAGATTCTCGATGCATTCTCTGATAGCACGGGTATTGGATCACTTCGAAACCTCGTATCTGATGGCGGGCAGCTATATGCGGAGTTTGATGCTGTCCGCGCTGCGGTACAAGAACAATTAAATAGACTTTCAGAAGCTGCCTCGCCAGATGCGATCACTATAGAGAAAATGACTGATGCTCAGATGGAAGAGCAACATTCTGCACTTAACGAAAATGATGCAGTATATCCTCAATGGCAGGAAGCACAAAAAGCAAAAGGAAAACCTACATATGCCGCCACACTTCGTGAGGTCTATTTTTCGTATAAAAAAACACTCCTTTTGACTGATCGAGCGAAACTGACCGCTCTTCCAACTAATCTCAGTCAGGCACTTAGTGGACTCGGGATAACTCCCTCTGACGTCGATGACATGCTCCATGATGAGAGAGTCGATCAGCGGAATATGATCGCACTCATGCTTGCGACATACGAGAGCACAGATATGACAGATGAAGAGCTTCTAGCTGTCGTCCATTTCATCAATACAGCGTTTACACGTCGTCGGACGACAGTACCTTCTGTACATCAGGACTATATACAACCAAAAACCAAAGAAAAGATACGTGAGATTGTCGACAATGGCCCTAAAAAGAATCTTATCGCTTTGACAAAATCAGCAGCCGCGATGAGTGGGGGTGAGATCACTGATACTGAGATCGATGCGGCATATAGAGGTGCCTATATCCTCACTCGTACGCAGGAACTTCTGAAATCAGAATCAGTCCTTGGAGATGTGCGTGATTCACAAGGAAATGTTTTGATACCAAATGATACCCTTTTGATAGTGCTTCGCCGGTTCCCTGTGTGGGCAAAAGTGATTGCTGGATACGAAACGGGCGATATAGATGTAGAAACAGTGAAAAAAAGTTATACCCAAGTCATCAAGGAGCAGATGAAGGATGAGATCGCGCGAGATTTGGCAAAAATTCATGGGCTCAATCTCGTACAGTCTGACCTAATCACTGCTGAGATCGTACAAAAAGCCATCGACGTAGCACAAACGAAATACGCAAAAATTCGTGCATTTGGGCTAGCATACACCGAAAAAGAAGCATGGGATCTTGCCTATATGCTCGGACTGTATGAAGGAGTGATCTCGACATTGAAACTAGAAGCGTTGGTAAACCCAACCGCTCTTGTCGCACATATCCAGGATTTCCGCTATCAATTAGACGCACTATTTACACTCATCACCAGCGAAGCGGCAACGGTAGACCAGGCCAAAGAATCAGCACAAGATAGTCACATTGGGCTATTTATCTCTGAAACTGGCCATTTGGACGAGGCATACAAACCCGCATTTCAGCCAAAAATGACGATCGTGGGATTGGGAGATGTGGGTTTGGAAGTTGTGCATACCACAGGAGGCACGACTCCAAATTCCTATATTGATGTGTATGCTGCGTGGATAGATATTGGAGGATCAAAAAAGAAGGTATATCTCGTTACGCCGGATGTATTTGATAATGCAGCATATAAGGCTGAATTGGAAAAAGATGGACGGGTTATTTTGCTGCAGCAACAGGGAACATTTGAGTTTGTTCATTCTGGGGTTCGTGTAACAGGCGCCGTCCGAGATCTCCGGTTTGGTCTGGATACAGCGAAAAGTCAGGTATACTTTAGTACTCTGACGGTGGAGTTAAATGCCTATCGCGGGGATGGAGAGACGGAGAAACCGGTGGATCCCAAATATGCCGAGTATGAAGCACTACGGAATGCCGGGAATTTAGAGGTATTTGCTAGGAAGATATCGGCGGCTATTACTGCCAATGGTTTGGCCACTGCCGACGGGCCATATATAAAAACTGCACTTCGTGCTGTCCAAAGCGATTCTCCTAACGCCTCAGAAGATGTCTATACCATTTTATATGCAGCTATGAACAGTAAGATCTTTACTGCTGCTGATGCCACAGAGACGAAAGCCGCCATCGACTTTATACAAGCAAAAAAACAGGAAAGTCTTGAAACAAACGTCGGTATTCTCACAAACGCTGCTGTTCGCAATAACATCCTCACTATTGCAGACAAGCAATATGTTCTAGACAAGATCACTTGGTTGGAAGCCCTTGGGACTCCAGAAGCCCTTGAACAGGTAGCACAGATTACAAAAACTGCGATTGAGAAGGGGGTCATCACGCAAGCCGAAGCAGATGCAGCGCTTGCAGGTGATGCAAATGCAGGACAGAATCAGACGGGTGGGTTGGATGCCCAGCAGCAAAGTACAATACAATCGATTACAAATTATAAACTTCTGAATGCGGGCCTGTATCCTACCATAAAAACGCAGGAACCTTTTAGAAAGTTTCTAGGAGATTATACGAGTGGAATAGAAAAAGGCGATGAAAAGGCGCTTAATGCATTTCTTGATCACCTCAATACCGCACTTTTAGACCTACAACAATCGTCTGATGCAACGTATCTAAACGCTGTTATAGCCACCGGAAAGGAAGTGAGGGGAGTCCTTACCAGCACGATTGTCGGGCATACCACACAACTTGAACAGTATGATCAATTCCTTACAGCATTGGAAGTACGGCAGACATTCGTTTCTTCTTCCGCGAAAGCGCATGCAATGAGTCCAGAAGAAGTGCAGTATGGTGTAAATCAAATTATTGCTCGAGCCAATAACACGGGAATAGCCATGCTTCAAAGACCATGGTACGAACTTGTACGACAAGATGGGCAGCCATTGACGTTCACATACGAATCACCAGAACAATTTCTTGGCGAGCTTGGTTTATGGTGGAACTCTCATCATGAGTCAGGTGACGATATGCCGATCAATGTCGCAATCGATTTTGGTGACAGAATTGAGTTTCGGATTTTGAGGGCGACAACTACAGAAAAATTTTTGATGACAGGATCGTATAAGGGAGAAGCAATACCACCTCAAAATCAACTAGCATTTTTCTTTGACGACGCATTCGATGTAGCGAGTGGCACCGTTCATTTTGGAGATGATACGATTGGTGGCCTACACGCTGCACAAGGGGATTATAGTACAACAGGTGCTGAATACTATAAAGGTGCAAAGGTATATTTACTCAAAAAAGTTTCGGGGCGTTCATTGAGTGAGAAGAAACCAGAAATTACGATTAGGGCAGCGTCTTCTTCCAGCGATAAGCCAGCTCGATCACTCGTAGATGCGTTTGGTGATTTCCGGACGGGGGTATTTGATGCACTTGCGGGTAAGGGGTTGGATAGGTTGACCAGTTCACTAGAGGAATTACAAAGCGATTTTGCCAAAGCTGGTAATGATGCATGGCTTGAAACGATACCTAGTATTGATGAATTAATAACGGCAATTCAACAAGTACAAGAAGAGACGCGACTGCAAGAGATCCTCTCCGCCCTCACACCGCTGTCCCATATCGCAGAGGATTTTTATGGAGTTGTCGCTGTGTATAACGCAGTGTCTGAGCAGCGAGATGCCGTCGCATATGCCACAGTCCAATCAACGATCGATACAGCGCTTGCATCGGTGCCAGCGGACACGCGCAAAACAATGGTTGAATCAATCATGGAGAGTATCAAAAACGAAATTGCTCAAACAAGAATTACACGTATAAACGACACTGATATTCCTCGATTTCTTTTGACTTTAGGCTTAGGTCAACGGATTGAAACATCCATAAAGACTCTACGCGAACAACATTCTTCACTCGCGCAATTGCCAATCATGACAGACGTCATTGAGTATGTAAAATATGCAGGTATCGCGATATATGAAGGCACTGCGCTACCTGAGTCGCCTACTCAGACTAGTATCAATAGTTCAGAGATTACGCCAGAGCAATACGATACGCTCGCGACCCAATTACATGCGCTTCCTGATATACAGATGCTCATTGGTTCAATGAGTGTAGACGAACTTACAACATTCCTTCCCGAAATAATGAAGGACTATATTCTTGACGGCGCTACTGAAGGAGTGACACGTCAAAGTGAATATACACAAATGCTCGCAAATCTTGCTCGTCCAGAAATCTATCCAAAGCTTCAAAAAATACTTGGGGAGCTAGCGAAAACTACAGGGAATAGAGATGAAAAGATACGGATTCTTCTTCATGGATTACGAACTAATACCGATCAGAGGCTTGATGCATATGTAACGGCGATTGGGGAGATTTTTAAACTATCAGAGCTACCGTTAGTACAAGAAGCATATAGTGAAGGAAAAATAACTTCAGTTACAGAGTTATTGGAAACAGTTGTAACAATCGGTGAAGTGCGACAAACAAAAACGACCGTTTCCAAGCATATTGAAGATCTATCATTTAGAAGCGGTGTCACATTCACCACATCATTTTCAGAAGACATCGCAGCGGTGCTCCTGGCTCGGATGCAACAGGGGGTAGTCACTCCACTAGATACAAAAAAAATCGCTACGCTGATTGCTGATTTTACCAAACAAATCGCTGCGCTTGGCCAACCTGGAAATACTGTGGAAGAGTTGTCAAAAGCTGCAGCAGATCTCGCACGGATTCCCGCTGCCTCCTATAGAGAAGCACAAGTTGAACTTGGACACCTTTTGACTGTCATCAAAAATCAGCAACAGCATCCATCATTTATCCAATTTATGGTTGGCATCCAGCCACTTCTGACTGCTATCAGTAGCGTCCAAAGTATAGGGGAGGCGGTAGGAGAACTTGGGATCATTCATCAGATCGCGGAGCTCGATGGAAAAACCGAGGGACTCGATAAAGTAATCGCGATCGCAAAAGGTACTATCAAGCATTCAAATATAACAGATCTAAAAACAATCCAACATGTAGTCATATATTATATGGTCACTGACGGATTCGATAGCCATGAGCCTATTGTATACGGGGAGATGTGGGAATACTTTAAAAAGACTAAGCAAGAGGATAGGGATGTGTATGAGTACATTGCAGCGCAACTGCCTAATCTCGTCAAACGCCTCATGGATGCGGTCCAGACGTCTACATCAGACGAGAAGTCCGTGTTTATTGGTACTCAAATCGTCGATGGGTTTGAGGGTGTGCAAGAGGCGATCGCGGAGCGGATGAATACAGTGTCTATTGCAGGTTTGTCAGTAGCCGCCAAGCGAATTCGAAATGCTCCAGAATCAATGGCAGCATATGGGGAATTCCTCGAGCTTCTTACCAAGCGAGCGGAGACCATCCCAACCACAGCAGACAAGTCACAGCTCTATGCCGATGCTGGATCACTCCTGCTTCAAGCGGTTGCTCAGATGCCAGAAGGACGTGACGTGAAGGATGCAATTACGAAAGTTACGACTTTTTTGCGAGACATGGGGAATCTAGGAGGATCACTGTCCGGTATGCGTCAGACTGTGGCGGCGAAGACGTCGGGAGAATCCGGAGAAACACAAGAATCTTCTATACGGCAAGCTATTCCTGAGACTGTCTTTGGATTTGGCGAAAAGACATACGTCAACTATATCCTTAATCTCGTCTACGCATATGCAATGACTCGCGAACAGGTGGAGACTCTGGAAGAACAACCTACGAAAAAAACATCTGAAGTGCCAGTCACAATCGATGCTGAGCCTCCTACCGAAACTCCGACACTTTCCGAAGCTGAGCAGCGGGCTACTCATGCGATATATACGTATATTGCTAATGCTATAAATGCGTTTGGGCAAACTCAGTCATATACGTATGTGCAAGACAAAAAACAAGACGTACTCCTTAGTCAGATAAAACTGGCACTTCAAAACGAAGGTCCGTTTTCCGAAACGTACCAATCTGAGCTGCAAAAACTCATAGTGAATCCAGCGTCTGTGCAGCAAAAAATAGCCGCCATAGCTATGGTCGGACAAAATATGATTATTGAGGGTAGAGCGAATCTCAATTTACCGGCAGCAATGCAGTATGTAAAGACCGAAATAATAGCGTATTTTGAAAACTTGGGCTTAAATGGTGTGGCGGTGTGGGCACGACTTGAAGAACAATATCCGAAAAATGGAGTCAATCGAAGTCTTGCTAATTCAATGATTTTTGGTCGAGCAAATGGCAAAAATAATACAAAGCTTGGTTCAGAGTTTACGAAGAACCAAGTTGTACCGGCCGTGTTCGCCATAATTCAAACCCTGAACGCTGACATTCGAAAAACATCGAAAGCGATTACGGATAGCCAACAACGAAATGCACTTCCAGATGATTTTAGCGATCAAACTCAAGCTCCTCCAAAAGCACCACTAGTTAAAAGTGAACCAGTACAGGTGCCTGATAAAACATCAGAATCGACTCCAGCGCGCGAGCGAAAAAGCCTCATAGATTGGCTCGATATCATGGAAGAAAGGAGCAAAAACGAAACACCACTCAGTCTCATGAAAGCCAAGCGATTTCTTCGGATTTTGGCACTTTTCACACCCCCAATAGATTTAGCTGCTCGAGTCCAAACTATGGTACACATTCTCAATGAAATAGCTGCAGCGAGGAAAGTAGATGTGGAATCAGCCGCAATAGCTGCGATCGTCGCCAATCGAAAAGACTATCGTTTGGCCAGATCAGGACACGAGTTTGTTTCTCAAAATCGAGACGCCATCATACAGGCTATTCAGGCGGCAGGATTGACGGATGAAGCTGAGGCAACAGAAGCGCTATATCGTGTAGCAGGAACGGCGTATGAGCTTCTAGCCAATGCAATCCGAGCAGATCTCATCGCGCTGCCACACGTCACACTCACACACTACTATGATCAAATACCACCCAGTCAACGGAATGATGGATATTCACTACGATCCATCCCTGTCAACCATATCATCGATGCGCAGATTGACCCAGCGGATAACTGGGGAACATTTGCTGGGAAACGCCGTGATTTCCTTTCGATGATCCGGTTTGCCCAGGTGATGAAAGATCGACTCTATGACTTCGTTGAGGAAGCCAGGCGTGGAAATCGTCCTATCACAGTCCTAGATCTTGGTGGAGGAGTGTACGCAGCTGTCGATGGATCACATCGCGTCACGAGTGCAAAGATAGCAGGACTCGGGAGTGTACAAGTTCGCGTGGTTACCCTCAAAACCCACCAGAGTGATCCATGGATGCTTTTACCTGCAGCGATGCAGACACAAGCCAAAGAAGCACTTGACCATGCTAAAGAATTAGTTGCTCGCGTTGAACGCAATACAAAAGAATACGAAGTAGCCAATCTTGAGAAAGCTATATTTGCTGTGCCTTCTACGTTTGATCCTGAAACACCTGTCGGCAAAGCACTTAGAGCGTTTGTTGAAGCCGTAAATACCGAGGCACGGTACAAAAACCTCGATCGTTCGACGGTCAGCCGGATTATCGAACAGATGGAAAATGCCTATCTGGAGGATGGACCACAGAGCTCCCAGTTTGCTGTCATTTTAGGACAGCTTCTTGATCGAGTACAGGAAAAAGATACCGAATTTGTTGGTAACCTCCTATATGATCAAGAACAATGGATAACTCGTGCAGATGATTATTCAGCGGCTGCAGTAAATATGCAGGCTGGGGTTATCGCGGGTCTAAATGAACGTGGGTATGACGGAGAGGCTATATGGAAAATTCTCGATAAAGCCTTTTTGACGAGCGATAGAGCCTTGTTCATGAAACTCGTGATTGGTTCAAAACCCATTACCTTTGATACCCAACTTGGGCATGAGTTTATCAATAACGAATTTATACCTGAGCTTCGCAAACTCATGCAAAAGCCGGCCGCTGGAATAGAGCAAGACATTGCCTCTATCCGGCAAGCACAGGCCAATCAAAAACAGGCAGAAGAAGTCGCCAAACGCATGCATCTGACGGATAAAGAAATCGAAGCACTCTTTACAAAAAACTTCAGAGCCTTTACTGATGTAGCAAAGATCACCGCGGAAACAACCGCCTATGACCTGTACCTAGGTCACACCCTAACCCTCTACGGGTATGTGAATGCTGCGGGCTTTGAATCACGAACAGACGATGTGAAGTATGAAGCCGCCATGGCACTTGCAGATGCATTCTTAAGGATAATCCAGAGCCGTGCTCGTTTTGAGGCGCAGAAAAACTCACTTAGTACTGCAGCAAAAGGGACCCTGACTCTTCCCACTGTCACTATTGGCGAAGTTGATGGAAAAACACTGCGTCACGCGGTAACAGAAGCTGATGCGGGTACTCTCGAGCAGTATTTTACCTCGCAGAATCTGTCATATGCCGCATATCAAGACGCCTATCCGGAACGCCCTGATAAGCCAGACTATATTGAGACACTTGTCATACTCATGCAAACTCTCATCCCACTTCAGAAAGGTGCACCTGCAGGGGACTCGGCTTCAGCACCGAGAATAGCACCAGAAAATCCTCTGCGTGCACAGACGACCACACGAGTGGTGAAAGCACCCCTTTCCCGATCTATCACATCTATGAAGGAACTCTGGGCGTGGATCAAATCTAAGGCGATTCGGGATGCGGCGTACTATGATGCACTGTATAAAGAAAGCATCGCTCAATACACAGATCTTTTGAAATATTTTTTCACCATTACGCCACTTCCTACACTGCCGTCGACTGTAGTCGCCACGCTCGATGGGTATAGCTCTTATTTTACTTTTTATAGTATGGGTAGTGATAATCGTCTCTCGGTGAATGTCATATCTCATCTTGAATCTCTGATGAAAAATCCCAAAAATGTGATACAGATCGATGGGAAAACACTTCGATATGTGGGGATCACACCTTCGAGCTTAGTCATGCTGACTGATGAAGATGGTGCTCTCTACTACGCTGGCGCTGACAACGCCCTTCGTGCATATGTGGGTGATTTGCAGGCGGTGTATAAACACACCGAAGGAAATGACGTATCCATTACCGATGGGATTACGACCGTTACAGTAAATGAAGATAGGTATCTTGAAGCTTCAACGTTTAGTGTCGCAAAAATTTCCCGTGAGGTAGCGGATAGAACGATCGGTAATCCAGATTTCGTAAAAAAAGCTACCTATGACACAAATGATGCTCATTGGTTGACAGTGAATGATCAACGATACTATGTCGGATCAACGTTTACCCTTCGAGAACTTGCGCGGTATCAGCAAGCAGTATGGGATGCACGATACGATGCAGAGCAAAATCAGTTTTATTCTGAGGCATCGTCCAAAAATGACATCATCAAAATACTCCTTCTCAGTAAACAGCAGACAAGAACGGATTTTCGCCATGCTGATATGGGGACAGTAGGCGTGAGGATGGTACTACAGGACAATCCTGTGCTATCCAATGAATACAACAGAATACTAAAAGGCGAATTGTCAGCCAAAGATGTACTTACGAAACTACAAGAGATTCGGGCTCAGGAACGAGCTACGTCCAATCGTTCTGAAGGGACACTCCTATACGCTGGGCTTGACCGAGTGATCGCACGCATGGAAGCGTATGTCGCGGGTCATGAAGATGACGCGCTTGGATCTATGGGGACGACATTTACGAAGTTATCAGATCTCCATGTAGATCCAGAGGGAGAGCTTCAATACCGGACAACCGATGAACATGAAGTAGTAAATAAACCACTTGATATCGATGAGTACGACTATGTCCTCGGGGGAGTGATTGATGATTATACATGGATAGAGCGAAATAGTGATAAATACATCGTGAACGGTCATCACCGTGAAGGGGGTATCTATTCTCTCCCAGAATCGGATCGTCCAGAGTATGTTCAAACTGAAGAATTTACCCCGGATCGTATCAAACGAGCCGGTTGGACAGCGCTATTAGACGAAAATGGTCGTCTTCAACCATCACAAGCACGAATAGCTGGTGCATTTCAAAATCTGTCAGAGTCCACCAGCGAACGCATGGAAACATTTCGGTTTATCGTGACAAATGAATTGTCCAAAGATCAAATACTTGGGTTTGGCTTTGACCCAAAAGACACCAATATCGACTTTGCTATCCGGCTCCTCGCTTTACCTAAGAAAATCCAACTCATTATCATGAACCTGCCTGATTCGATCATAGAAACAGATATTGATCGGTATGAAAAGAGATTGGCGGAAGAAGAAAGTGGGGCTCTAGACCAAGGATTTGCAGTGGAGTATTCGCTTGTGCACCGATTGTTTACGTTTGCTGAAACGTATAAAAATGAACCGGAAATCGCGGTTGATGCATTTACGTATTGGATGAAATTTGTTGCTGAGTTGCCACTCGATAAAAAACTTGACGCTCAATCATCGGAACAGTTTATGCGGAAAATCCGGGAGTTACCTATAGGAGAATTTGCTGCTAGAGTCGCTCATCTACGGGACGACCGAGCGATACTTCAAACTGATCAACTAGTTCGATACTTCCGATATCTAGATTCCCCACACATTTCTAAACAGTGGATATATGAGGTGGTGGGTAAATCTGATTCGCAGACATCAACTTTGTTGGAGGCTCTATATACAGCAAGAAAATTTGACGATCCACGTATTTCAGAACTGCCGCAAGCGTTGATTACGGACCAGAGTGAGATTATGCAACGTCGACTCGGACAAGCCCTCGGGTTATCCGAAACTGAAATGACGCACTTTGTCGGCGCTGATTCACGGATCGACCGGCTATCAAAAAAAGAACTAGAGAGCCTGACTCAAGCGCTCCGTGACGGATCCCTCAGTACAAAATCTCTTCTGTCTCAAATGCAACAGTTGAAAAATGGTGAACCAGATGAAGCGAAACGAATAGCATCAATCGCACAATTTTTCGAGCTTCTGTTTGCTGTTCGAGCAGCGAGTCCGATTGATCAGAAATTTTCTATCGATACTCTCATTGGAGATACAGAGGCGCTGATTAGTGCTCTACAAACTGTCGTACTTACCACTCCTGGTGTAACTGCCCTAGAGCTTGCGACTCAGGATACCCCGGTTCGAGCGAACCTCATCGTTGTAATGAAGCAAATTTCAAGCATAACAGACCGCGTCACCAGATACGAAGAAAATATACGGCGCGCGGAGGAGAGAGACCTGTCGTCAGCACAAAAGAACTTTGCTGATTTTCTCTTGCCGTATGCAACGTGGGTCGTAGATCACAAAGACAACCCGTGGGCTACGCATGATCCAGCACCCGGACAAACAAACAATGTACAGCCTGAACCAAGGAGTACTCCGACGACGCTAGAAGCTGCGGCGGCGGTCGGGCAGGGGTCTCGTGTACAAACAAGCGGTGGGGCAGCACAACGAGCTTCATCACTCCTTGAGATGTATAGAGCGTGGTATGCGCCCGCCGCTGCATCATTTGCCGATCAGTTGACCCCAGTACTCTACTTTCTTTTCCACCAAGAACCGGTGCCATCTATCCCGTGCTGATGTCCAGGACGGATGAACGAGTACCCTTGGACTGGGCATACAACGAGCTTCAAGCCTAAGCGTTGAGGTGTAGAGTTACGCAGTTATTACCTTCGTCGGGATACGACACCTAGTACTTCAGAACCATCAAAATGATGACTATTAATGTATATTAGTTTTCTATGGTGTCGTATATCGTATAGCGATCATGAATATGGATTGACCGTATTTGAATCTTTTTGATATACATGTACTTTTATATATATA
>CAZQGM010000003.1:0-20367 GCA_964592885.1 uncultured Gammaproteobacteria bacterium | reverse complement strand
AATAGTCGCCTTGAGGAAGTCGATCGACTCAAAGACGACTTCATCTCTGTGGCTTCTCATGATCTACGGACACCAATGAACTCTATCAAAGGATATCTCTGGCTTATCCTCAAAAACAAAGACGAACTACCAGAGAAAGTCCGAGAACGACTTCGCCGTATCTATATCTCATCTGAGCGGATGATTGCGCTTATCAATGACATGCTTAATATCTCGAGAATCGAAAGTGGGCGGATCGAACTCGTACCAGAGCCAATCCGTATCTGTGAAGAAGTGGACGACGTGATTGAAGAGTTGCGCTCACAAGCCAACGATCGATCAATAGTCCTTGCGTCCGATTGTTCGTGTCCATTTGACATCATTGCTGATCGGAATAAGCTACATGAAGTGCTCCTCAATCTTGTAAATAACGCCATCAAATTTACACCAAGTGCAGGCACCATAAAAATCACGACAGACGAAGAAGGAGATTTTGTCCGCATCTCCATTACTGATACAGGGATCGGCATCTGTGAGGAAGACATTCCGAAACTTTTTGCTAAATTCGTCCAGCTATCACAGGTCCAGCAGACAGTCCCCAACCTTACCGGCACTGGGCTTGGACTCTATATCTGTAAAAAGCTCGTCGAGCTCATGGGCGGGACAATCGGCTGCAGATCTGATATCGGACACGGGTCGACGTTTTGGTTCACACTCCCAAAAAAGAGTTGACTGCAGGGAAAATGACTCGCATACTACATATATATGGACGGAAAAAAAATTCTTATCATTGAAGATGACCTCTTTACCCGCGAAATGTATGAGGAGATCCTCACTGAGGCTGGATATAGTGTCGTTACAGCCAAAGATGGCGTAGAGGGCATCTCACGGATCAGGGAAGGCAACTATAGTCTCATCATCATGGACATCATGCTCCCCAACAAAAATGGCATCGATGTTCTGACAGAACTACATAGTGCGGCACCAATCGAATCAAATGGCCCAATCGTGATTATGACAAATCTCGCTCGCGACCCAATCCTCAATCAAGCACTTGAGCTAGGAGCTGCAGCGTGCATCATCAAAACGGACATCACACCTGAACAGCTTCTCATCCGCATCAAGGGATATATCGAAGGATAAACGTGGAGAGTCACGGAGATTCAAAAGAGATTCAAAAGAGATTCAAAAGAGATTCACTGAGATTCACAGAACATCACGAATCACTGAAGGATAGCGAAGCGCTAAAACTATACATCCCACTGAGGCAATGATGCTTTTGAGGTTATACTCATCACGCGGTTTTCAGTGAGAAGAAAAAGACCGATCCGACACCCATTTCAGACGTTTTGAGTCCGATACTTCCACCCATCCCCTCAACCATGAGCTTCGAGATATAGAGCCCGAGTCCCGTACTTTTACTCGTGTCTCGGGTTAGGATACTATCACCCGCCTGCTGGAATTTCCGGAATAGTAGTGACTGGTTTTGCTCAGAAATCCCTCTTCCCGTATCAGAAACAAGCACTGTTTCGATGCCATCTACAAGCTCAACACCAACGGTCACTGATCCCTCATCCGTATATTTGATACTATTACTGATCAGGTTGATAAGCACCTCTTTTGTTCTATCTCTGTCCCCAGTCACCAGAGGCAACTCACCCGGAACTGTATCGGTAAATGTAAGATGTTTCTCCTCAGCCGTGTTTTTGAGCTCATCCATCACTTCATGGACGAGCTTTGCCATATCAAATGCTCCGATATGATAATTCATTCTCCCTTGCTCAAGTCGTGACATATTCAAAAAGTCATTGACGATCCCAATAAGCCGAATGCTCGATACATGGATATCATCTAGCATTTCTCCAAACTCCGCATCTGGAAACTTATCTTTGTACATGTCCATGATGATGGACGTATTTCCCCGAATGGCGGTCAGTGGCGTCCGAAGTTCATGAGATGCGATAGAGAAAAATTCTTCTTTAGACCGCTCGATCGCTTTTGCCTCGGTGATATCTTCAATAATCAGCACGGTACCTGCGTATTCGTTATTATTCGTCGATACGAGGATCGGCGCGACAAACAAGCGGAGATATTTACTATGAAATCCAAGTTCAGGGACATCGACGGGCTTATTGGTCTCACGACAAGTTTTGACGGCATCGGCAAGGTTAAATGGAGAGGTAAATAGGTTTTCTATGTGTTCAATGCGGTCAACGGTTTGTGACACGCCGAGGATCGATGACGCCATGGCATTAATGATGAGGATTCGACCATCAGGATCAGTGATGATAAATCCAAGCGTCAATCCATGCATAGAGGCGGTCAGTCGCGCCTTTTCCCGCTCAAGCTGCATCCATCCTTCAGTCACCTTTTGTTGAGCAAGCTCAAGTGCTTGATTTTTCTGTTGTAGTTCACTTGTGCGCTCTTCAACTTTTTGTTCGACCAACTCTTTAGCATGAATCAGCTGCGTCCTATATTTGACTGATTCGGTGATATCCCGCAGGACCAATACGGCCCCTCGACCTGATCGCATCTGCAGTGGTGTAACGGTAAAAGCGACCGGAAATGATCGGCCATTTGCCATCAGGTGCACCGACATATCATCATCTAAATCAGCCGATTCTACGACCCCTTCGTTGATCGTTTTTATGAGCGGCCTTTCTGCATCTGGGATAACCACACCCGCTTTACTCAACGAATAGAGCGACGTCACAGCATGATGAAGTATTTTATCCTCTGATTGACCAAGCATGGCAACAGCCTGCGGATTAACCATCACGACATCATATGATGGATCGACGACGAGAAGTCCATCACCCATCGATGAGATGATCGCTTGTGCTTGCTCTTTCTCTCGCTCAAGCTGTTTTTCTAGCTGTTGAGTGTCAGTCAGGAGGTTGAGCATGGCCTTTTTCGTCTGTTCCATCTCTTGGTTCTGCTCAGAGACAACTTCGATTTGCTTAGATAAATCTCCCGTCGAAGACTCGAGTTCTTTTTGTTTTTCCTCCATCCGTGTCTGTACCGATGACAACTCTGTCAGCATCTGATTGATCATCTGAGATACCGTGCCGATTTCATCTGCTGACTTCACACTGACACGTTCTGAAAATGACCGACGCTCGGCTATCCGCATGAGCTCATCCATGAGACGTTTCAGCGGATTCATAACAAATAGCCTTAGCTCAAGTCGAAGGACGACCAAAATACAGGCACCCAATATAAGCATGGCTAGTAGATAATTTATCGCACTAGTGCGGCCTATATCGTAGATTGTACGAGAAAAGGTAGCGGTAATCTCACCTACTGGATGACCATCTATGCCCATATATACAACATGGCCATTAAGTTTTCCATCTGGACCTATCATCTGTTGCATCCCATCGGCCGCTCGGATTACGGGACCAATAGTAAATGAATAGTGTGTTGTCTCTTGAAGTTGTTTAACAAGGTCATCGTCCACGTAGCGTCCGAAAATCACCTGACCTCGGCTGTCTCCCGTCCCTTCGGACGTATGAATTGGACGACTGGAAATGATCAGTGGACGGTTTTGCCAGAGCATGATGCCAGAGGCCGCGCCATCATCATCTTTTTTTGTAGCCTTACTGATCGAGTCTGTGATGGTCGAAATAAATGCAGGTTGCAGAAGTGTTTCGCTTTTTTGTGTTCCGTACGGAAAATGGACACCCGATACAAATGTACCAGTCGTGTCAACAAATGCCATCAAATGCAAATCCATATCCTGGATAGATTTGTCTGTCACATTTTGCTCAAAGAATTTTGGATTACGATCCTTCATGTAGACATACACATCATCCCAATTTCCCCAATCAGATGATTTGACGTGTATGTTTGCGACAGTCTGGTATAGCGCGTCTCGGATGCGCGCTAGATCCTGATCTACAGTTTGCTTTTCCACGGCCTGAAATCCGGAGGTGATCATCTGGTATGTGACCCACGAAAACCCTCCGAAGACGAGGGCAAATGTGAATAAAAATATCACAATGGATTTTGTCCACAGTGAATGTATCCAGTTGGTTTTATAGTTTTTTAGTTCTGTCATATCTAGAGCAATACAGGGTTTTTTTAAAAAAACTACAATTGTTTGACGACACTAGACGCGATAAGTGCAGCCGGAATCGTTGCGAGAAATGCAAATATCACTGTCACAGCAAATGTCAACATAAGCGCCCGCGACACACTAGCATAGTAGTTTGTATCTGGTTCTGCCACGATGAGGGTTGCAACCGGAGTCCCATCTACACCACGTAAATCGATGATGCCACCTGTGTACGACTGTTCAAGCAGCATAAATGCAACGAGTCCAGATTGAGCACCCGATGTCGTCCGGTTCATGCGTGAGACACGAGCACCGATCGGAACAGGCATTTCAGAAGTCGCGACTGTCACAACATCAGTACTCAAAATAAACGCCTCCATACCGGTCGTTTTCCGGAGCCCATCAAGCCACGATCGATCGAGATCAGCAGTGCCATATATGACACCTATCACCGTGCCATCTGTATTTTTAAGAGGAACGGCTGCTGCCAGTCTCACGATGTCTGTGCCAATATGAGTTTCCCGAATGACGGCAGACAGTGCAGTACCACCGCGTGCTTTGAGAAAAAGTACATCCTGCGCCATACTACTGCCTACACGCTCATGATTTTCTCCGGCCGCAATCACCGTCCCTGCCGCGTCAAGTACACGAAGTGTCGAAAGAGATCGAGACACGAGGAGTGACTCAATGAGACGTGAAAATGACAATATACGGCCTCCAGTCACTCCCGCAAGGATGGCAGGATCACGCCCTAAGACCTCAAGCTCGGCGAGAACCCGTGCTTGCGTCGCTCCGACTCCATACGTCACCACCCCGGCACTTCGGCTAAACTGTGTGACGACTGCATCACGAGTACTTGACGCCACGATGAGTGAGAAAATAAGTGAAATGAGAAAAAATGATACGAGCACGGTCGATTGGATATATAAAATCAGCTGAGTATGAAATTGCTTGAGAAGGTACGAAAATACCCACCGAAGCAAGATCACTGCCCCGACGATCGTACATATCTGCTCCACCATCCACACCGGCCCATAGAGCGCTGCTGAGCGCACGACCCATGGGATTGACGAGCTTCCTAAAAATGTCCATACATGCAGAAGTTCTGCGACGGCAAACCAAAAAAGTGCTATCCCGACCGGACGTAAATGTACTTCAAGCCCGACAGAACTCCGGCGAATATATCCCCATGCAGCAGAGGCGGCTGCGATAGGAGCCGCGGCGGCGGCAAAGATAGTCGGCAACGGTGTACTTAGAGCGTGACGCTGTCCGTGATCCTCACGTGGTCGAATCGTGAGAGGCTCAATGAGCGTACCAATCGCGATCCCCACGTACCCGAGGCTTCGGAGAATGACAATGACCACTTCCATAAACTTCAGTCCAGAATCGCTCGCCAAAGATCCGACGATCGGTGCCTGCATGCCATAGGAGATGCCGACTGCCAAAAATCCAAATGAAAGGAAAAAAACTGATTTCGTCATCCGAAGACGAAGGGTATCGATATACAGCCATGCCACGGTCAGAAACGAGAAAGCCGCAAGAAGCTGCACTCCAAAATTTGACTGCTCAAAAATAAATCGTGTCCACATAAGGCAGGGATGACACTATAAATACGTACGCCTTCTAGTATGAGTCAAATAGACTGGAAAGAAAAGATCCTATGACGAGTTTCGTATAGATCATTTCAGTCCCTCATACCAGGTACGAAGCACGGATGCGTCAATCGGTCCGTATTTGACGCTCCGTACCACTCCATACCGATCAACAAGTACATGATATGGCAATTGTGTGATTCCAAATGGCCCAATCGTTGACCCAGCTGGATCGGCTGCAACAGAATAGGTATATCCTCCACGTTTAGCAAATACATCGATCTCAGAGATGCTTGCAAGCGGCAGGATAGCGACAATTGGAATGTCTCTACCCGCAACCTCAGAAGCGACTGAAAGTTGCTCGGATCCTCCTGGTACCCATAGTCCGGTGATCGTGACGATACCGCCTCCGCGAACAATAGTTGAGGTCACATCCCCAAGTGCCGTCGGCAACCGAAATTCAGGAATCGGTTTTCCGATAAGAGAAGAATCTACTCGTTGGGTAGCTCGATCAAATGTGACCCAGGGAATGGTTTTTTCTATATAGGGTGGAAATGCGATAAAGAAGCGACCAAGGGATATTCCTGGCTGGCGATCCAGCATAATCGGTAGCGCAACCGTCCGAAGTCCGGTCACTAATCCTACAGTCGTTTCTGTCGACCGGTATCCGGGAGCAGACACATGGATGCTATATGCCCCATCAGGAACGACGAACGAGAACATCCCTGTCCCGTCAACAATTTTTGGATTCTCTATCCCCCATGTGCTTCCATCCCACAGTACGAATCCTGTGTTGGTCTTGCGATATACAGTCACACGTGCCCCAGCGATTGGCCGTAGTGTAGCATCGACAACGGTTCCTGGCTTTATGACGACGATACTACCGACATCACGTTCATCCACCCCACCACCACCATCACGCGCTATGACGCGAATTGTATAGACACCGGGAATAGTAGGCATAGTCAGTGTGCCTGACCATACACCAGTCTGATAGGACCAGGAAAGCGATGTCGGTTGTCCCTCTGAAGATGGAGAAACGAGTGTGGCAGATACGAGGGTGCAACCGCCAATAGCATGTACGACGAGAGTTGCGGGTATCCCCCCTGGTAGTGTCGAAAAACCAGTCTCGGGATCGACCGGTGCTACTTGACTCCCTACGAGAACCGTAGCGCCGCCAATCTTTGGTGGTACGCGATCAATAACGAGTGTCCCATACGATAGGACTCCGGTAGTTCCATGTGCGTCGCTACCGCGGACGGTCACTGGATATGAGCCATCATCCAGGTCAGTCGGAGAAAATCGAAATGGTACAACTGTTGAACCGAGTCGAGTCGTCTCTACTGCGTGATATGTTTTTCCGTCTATCGAATAGTCGATGCGGTCTACCCCCGATGGATCAGATGCCGTGCCCGTTATGACTGGGGCATCCTGGTAGACTTTTTTGAGCTGTGATGTAAATGAAATAGCCGGCGGACGAATGTCAGGAGTTGGACTCGGACGAAGGGTCGGACTTATATACCGCGTGATAACAGCTGGTGTCGAGGTCGGCTCTCCCGGCGCTGGTGTCGAGGTCGGCGTAAGTGATATCTGTGTACTTAGGGATCCGGCACAGTCTACGATATCGTTACTTCCTGACGGATCATCAGATGCCTGGATTTGCCATGCCTGCGCATCAGTCGGATCTGCCTGTGTTTGTACATACACTGGGATAGAGAGACTGCTTCCATCAGGCAGCTCACTACTGGAGATCAATAAACTTGTGGATGAGGGAGATACGTTCCACTCAGTAATATTTGAAGATATGATCGTATACGCTTCTTCCTGTGGCACGGTCAGCATAATCCATCGGATTGGCGTCTCATCGCCTGTCGCATTAGCCACCGTAAACGTAAGCCCTACTGATGTACCCGGAGTCAATAGTGTCGGTGTGACGGATGCAGTACACGTAACCGCAGCAAATACCCCGACCCGAAGGCTAAAAAAGCACACAACACATGCAAGGTATGGCAGGATTCTACGCATGAATACACCCCTATTTCTTTCTATAATTTATTGTATACCACCATACCCGTTGGGTATAGAGGAATTGAATAACGCTTCACCGAGATTTAACGACTCAACGGCATGACTTTTTGCTATTGTAGTATTTTTAGAAAATCTATGAGGCTCCATGAAGCAGCAAGGCGCTTGAAACTTCCTCTGGCTTTGTTAGTCGATAATCGATACCTGAAGTGATACTCCTTGATGCAAGGTGTCCGTCACTATGTACGTTCCAGCCGTTTCTGGTTTGATTCGTAGCTGTTCGCTTTTTCCATACCCCCGGGGAGTACGTAGCTTTGGATGGTCCGAAGATAACCACATCAGTGAGTCGCCTATATTGGTTATCGCAAGATAATTTCCTTTTCGAACGGTCACGACGCTTGGACGAAATGATGCGTTTTCGTATTTCACTTCTGTGATGAAGTCAGATACTCCGGCTGGTACTCCTGCTACGGTCGTGGGCTTTTTTTCCGATGGTATGAGCTCTGGAAGGCGCACAACTACCCCACGAGCATCCAAAAATCCTCGAAGCCAAAAGCCAACAATAAACGCGATGATGGTGATGACGATTCGACGTTTCATGTATATATAGCATACCGGACATGGGACAAATAACAAAGAGCATGGTGCACCCGGCTTCGTCCCGCCAGGGCGGGACTACGCCGAGACAAAGCAGGAAACCGCGTCAAAGTGGGACTACGGCGAGGCGAGGCTCGCCTGCACCAAGGTTTCGGGCGAGGCAAGCAGGAAACCCTCCTTCGCTAAGGCTACGGCGGGCGAGGCAGGAAACAATGGAACAATGGAGTTTATCGTTTCGTCTCTTCTAGGAGGCACGCTGTCAGCTTTTTTGTGTACTCCCGAGCTTTTTTGGTCGGCTCTGGGATCGGAGTCACTGACGCAAAATACTGATCGATTTCGGCCCTACAGTCTCGTGCCTCTTTGGACGCACGTGATCGGATATCAAACGAACCGGCTTCGTCTTTTTTCATAAACGATACCCCACCGACGACTGCCGCAATAACGAGCAGACTGATCACAAGTGGTTTGATGTCTTCAGTTGGTGTCTGTTCGTGTGTAAACATGACAGTCATTTCCTTAGCCAAACAGTGCTTTCATCGCTTTTCCAAGTCGCTTGCGGCTCATGTAGAGAATAAGTCCTACAAACACGAGGACCGCAGCAATCCGGACTGGGAATACGATGAATTTCGTATTCATAGTCACGGGTTGGCCTTTGTCACCCATCGGATAGATGATCGCTGTGGCTGTGTACTGCCCAAAAAGCAAGGTGGATTCCCATAGTGGCTTCACGATACGACTTGCTTGTGGGAATACGTTTGTAGGCGTCACGACGACATCAGATACCTTTCGTCCGAACATATCAGAGACTGCGATCACCCCACCCGGTTTGACGTGAACATTGCCATCGTTTTTAAATGTCACATTAAACGGAACTGGCCCGAATTCCAAAAATGCCGGAGCACTAAATGACGTGACACTCAGCTTTTCTTCAATCACGCCTTTGATTTGAAGCAAAAACAATGATGCAACTTCCTGGGATACTGCTGCCGTCCCTGGGGCGTCACTTGTACGCTCGACACCAAAGACAAAGGATCCATATCGCCCACCGGCTACACCTGTAGATGGCACCTTCACGGTCGCGGCTACTTCCCGGGTTTCGCCAGGTTTCAATTCAAATGATTTTGGGGTCAGTGATGTCCATGTCGAAACTGCCCATGGGCCTTTATCGGTCAGTGCTACTTGTCCCTCTTCGCCGGATGCCACAAAGTCTTCAATGCGCACCGTAATGGGCAAGCTATTGACACTTCGATTGCGGATTTTTGATCTGATGGTGATGGTCGAGCCGGGTACGACGTCCTTAAGCTCCTGTGATGGAGGAGATACTTCGAGGCTTTGACCTGCTGTCTCAAACTGGGCTCTCACGACCGGGACAAGTGTCCCCACAACACCGAGTGTGATGACGATAAGTCCAGTAAGGATTATATTATTTCGCTTCGATGATTCCATGACTACTCCTTTTTCGTTGGGCAATGACGTGCAATGAAAGACTTCATTGGTAAATTGTTACATTGTTAAAAATGTTTCATGTTTCATGTTTCGTGTGCATTGTGCTGTTTGTCCAAAACCAGTCTCAATACGTCGGTGTCGCGACTAAGATGACCGTCCCTGCATATGTCCCTGGTGGCTGAAGTCCATTGACTTCTGCTTGCCAGCCGACACGTGTCACTTCAGCTGATGCAACGCCTGATGCACTGTATGCAACTTCAAGTGGACTGGTCGTAAAACCTGACCATTTATTTCCGCCAGAGCTCGTAAATCGCGCAGCTGTCCCCGTTCCAAGTGTCGCATCGTTGGTCGTATAGCCGAAAAATCCAGTGTTGGTGTTTGCAGCTGACCCAGCTGGTGATGACCACGTCGTCGGTGTTCCGTTAGTACCTGAAAAGTTATCGATATTATTCGTACTATCCTGAAGCGGTGGATCGGTCGTTGCCCTGACGGTCACACTGTACCCATTGTTGGAGTTGGTAAATACCGACACATCATGTGCAGCAATTTTTGTGCTCCCTGAGGCAAGCGTACCAAATGGAATAGTCGTTGCAGTGCTATCGGTGACATTGATCGATGCACCGTTTACTGTACCAGTATTGGCTGCTGCTACGGAAAAGGTAAATGTCGATCCGACCTGGGCAGTGACGGCAATTGATGTCGTATCTAGGACCGCTGCACCCATGACGGCACTATCTATCTCAGTCGTGCCGGTATCTGAATACGTCACAAGCCGTGCATAAAACGAAGCATTTGTCGTTGATGGATTCGTCACACCAGTGAAGCTCATGGTGACTGCTTGTGTGGACTGAGTGGCCGGTGTCGTGACGACTACTCGTGCGGTATTATTGCCACTTGGCTCTGTGGTCGTACGTCCTGTACCAGCTAAGTTATCCGAATCTAAGGTTGGCGACCCCATATCAAATCCTGTCGGAGCACTACATGCCCCAGTTGGCGTCGTACAGAAGGTGATATCGACTTGTTTGATCGCTGTCGTCACCGTCGTCGTATACGCAAAATCATACGTGACGCTTGTCCCTGCTGCCCGAGAGTCAGAGATGGTCATACTTGCACTCGTCAGTGTCCCCGCTCCAACCTGCTCAAACAAATGTGAAAACACCGGGCCGACGCTGATAAAAAGCATCAACGCGACAGCAAGGATGCGTCGTATACGAGCGGAGGTACGAATAGGTAGAGCGTATGTCATATGTGGGCTATTGAGCATTTTATACAAATAATCCGCATTTTCTTTAGTATGTCGGCGTCGCGACAAGGATCACTGTCCCAGCATAGTTTCCTGGTGGCTGGAGTGAATTGACTTCTGCTTGCCAACCAATGCGTGTCGTCTCTGTCGCGGATACACCAGTTGCGCTATACGCAACTTCGACAGGACTCGTCGTAAATCCAGCCCATTTATCCCCGCCAGAACTTGTAAATCGATCAGCTGTCCCCGTCCCAAGCGTCGCATCATTGGTGGTATAACCGAAAAATGCGGTATTAGTATTGGCTGCTGTACCATTTGGTGCTGACCAAGTGGCAGGTGATGCATTACCACTCGTAAATGGATCTATATCATTTGATCCATCAACGAGGGGTGGATTGGCAAGTGTCCGCACGGTGATCGTGTATCCATTGTTTGAATTGGTATATACCGATGCGTCGTGTGCTGCGATTTTTGATGCACCAGCAGAAAGGACGCCAAATGGAATCGTCGAATTGGTCGTATCCGTCACGTCAATCGCGGCGCCATTGACTGTACCAGTCGTCGCTGCAGCGACAGCAAATGTGAAGGTTGATCCAACTTCTGCAGTTACTGACAGTGAGTTAGTATCAAGCACTGCTACTGCGACGTTCTGATTGTCTATCTCTGTCGTTCCTGTGTCGGAAAATGACCGGATTCGTGCAAAATATGATGAGTTGACCGTGGTTGAGTTGGTCACACCAGTGACACTCATCGTGACTGCTTGTGTCGATTGGGTAGCAGGTGTCCCTATGACAACCCGAATAGTATTGTCTCCAGTCGGATTTGTGGTCGTACGACCGGTACCAGCAATGTTATCTGAGTCAAGTACGGGAGTCGCTCCAACGTCTAATCCTGTCGGCGCGGTACATGTCCCTGTTGGGGTCGTACAGAACGTGATATCAACCTGCTTGATCGCTGTGGTCACTGTCGTTGTGAATGCAAAATCATATGTCACAGCAGTTTGACCAGCACGAGAATCAGAAATCGTAAGCTTGGCGTTGGTAAACGTCCCGGCATATACAGGCCGTGTCATCATCAGTACAGATGAAGAAACGCTAAGAAGTCCAGCCATGAGAGCGGCCAGCACGACGCGGTTATGCTTTTGTATCTCTCGTACGTAGTTCATGTCATTCTCCTGCCTTCTATATTATTGTATGCAAATACGATGACTATATCTGGATTCCAAATACCATCGTTTTAAAACATAGCCTATATCCACTGTAGACAAGCGCTTCACACCTTGTCAATGGGGTTGTCTTTTGACAGAAGGAAACCGCAAAACCTACACATTAAGGGATAATTATAATTGCATCATATTCATCTTTTTCTTGCGTATATCAAAAAGCGAGGACAACATCCTGGGTTCATACGATGTGGAAATAGATATGGGAGAAACCTCGGAAATATTCAATAACGATAGTGTCGTTAATACAGGTAAATTACTCATATATGAATACATATATTGATAACGTCTATATATCTATCGTAGCTGGGAATATATATCCTATATAGATGTGTTTTCATACGATTACTTCCATACGCCGTTATGAACGTCATAAATACTATAAGATAACTAAATACGACATGTGTGCTCACTATGTACTTACCTCATGAATCACATGTATATATGATCGCTCCTCACATATTGAGGCCCATATAGGTTGATATTAGCGTGGTACGCTCATACTATACCCCATGAACTTCTCCGTATATACGGAGGCATCAATTTTGGTACGTAATCAAAACACATTTCGTTTCTATCGCACACATCGGTAGCTCACAGCATCATGGGTATCCTATCCAAGTGAGAGTATCAAACAACACACACTAGCATGTTTCTACCCGTCAAAGTGCATGAATATATGTAGATGAAGTATGAGTAATAAATATACCCAATGAGGACGCTACCGTCTACTATTTAAAAAGACATGTAGCCTACGCTGTGTTGGTATGTATTTTTTGAAGAGACCTGTGACCTTTTATTTTAGATTTCTCGAGAAAAGGATCTGGATAAATGCACGTATCCTGGTCTGATGTCGAATGCTTACATATAGACCAATTCCTATGAATGTAATGAGAAGTGCCATCTTCCACGGAAATACTATGATATATCGCCGTAGAGAAATGGTTTTTCCTCCTCCAGCACTGACTCGTATATCAGCTCTTAGAATTGATGGGCCTTTTTGGGCATCGTAGAGGCTTGTTTTAAAACTTCGTGTTTTTCCAGGGAAAAGTACCTGCTCCGGAGCATTGGAACGGTCTAAAGTACCAAATAATGGCGTCACATCTGCCCACAATTTCACCGTTTTATGCATGAGTGAGGCATTTTTTACCTGCACGAAAAGTGGTATCGGACCCTGCTCATAGATCCAACCCGTATCAGCACGAAGTATAGACAGAGGCTCCTCCCCCTCATCAAATGGAGACGTGCCGACGCCAGCCAAAATGAGTACCCCAACTTTCGGGATGATAACCGGTTTCGATGATGACACGAGTGGAACAAGTGGAGTGAGTTGGATCATCGCATAGTATCCACCAAACGGAACAGTTGACGGGACGGAAATGCTAACCGGTATGACTATTTTCTCTTTTCCCGGGATGATCGTATCGGAAGTTTCGATTCGCACCCACGAGGACAGTTGGTTGATACTGGGATTGACCGCTCCGGGGAATATCTCCCCATCTCCCTCACCGACATCAAACCCTTCGACTATCGCAGAAATTGGAAGTGGCCCGTCAGTCAGATTTTCGACTGAAATGGAAAGTGGCATCGTTTTGCCGGGGGTAAGCGTGATTGCTTGGATCACAGGAGAGACTCGGATCATTTGGCGGATAGGTGCGATAGCGTGCACTGGCGAGGACATACCGAGTAGCGAGACGAAAAAACCAATGCAAAATAAAGACACGTATAGTGCTCTATGTGTCTTAGATACGTGGGAATGATGAAACGCATTCATATCTCTCATACCGTCATTTTAGAACTTTGGTGATATCTTTTGTACATAATATTGATATAGAAAACGTTTAATAAAGTATATATAGTATTTGTTTGATTAGTATGTTGGTACTACGATATATATGATAGTAGTTTTATACTCTCCTGCTACTTGGCTATCACTTGCCGTCACCCGGTACGAAATCGTATGTGTCTCATCGGTAATCGGCATCCCAGATACGAGACTCTCGTGACCGGCAACTGGATCACCGGGAGCCGTCATCACAAATCCTGCATATTTAGGTCCACCCGTTGTAAACCGATCCGGTGTCCCGCCGGTAAGTGAAGCGTCACTTGTCGTATATCCAAATCCGACCCCTGACCATACCGTCGGTGCACTATTTGGGCTTCCATAGTCTGGAATCGTATGACTTTGGTATGACAGTGGACCGGTCGCATGCCCGAATACGGTATACCCTCTGTATGCATTTGTAGAGGTAGTGATGATGGTTTGTTTACTACTATCAGTGTGACTATTCTCTCCCGTAAGTGGATCAAATGTGAGAGTGCTACTACTGACACCGAAAGAAAGTGATGGATCGACCGTGGCAGCAGTCGATTCTGGTCCCCAGCCGGACTGCGTGAAATCCCCACGTGCGGCTGCGACTCGAACTTTGTAGGTCGTAAGCCGCGAGAGCTGGGTGATATCCGTACCACTCCCACTCCCCCAACTTACGTAGGGCATAAAATCTTCAGCACCAAGCACATTTCCAATTGTCAGGTCATTTTGGATATATCGAGTCGTAAGCCAGTTATCATCGGTGATTGCTACGGCAAATGTGGCATCGGTGGGATTAGTCCCGGGATTGATCGTTAGATGAAGGCGATCATATGTACTACCAGGATTGGCAAATGTGGCGGCAGGTGGAACAGCCGCTTGCATCGTCCCAATTTGGCCACCTCGAAGACCTTTTGTCGACCCTGCGGCGTTTTGGCCACCATTTTCGCCCGATAATCCGAATAGATGAAATGTATTTGACGATCCTGACGCCACACCACCACTGCCAAATCCATAGGATTTCAGCTCAAAATTCTGCGATGTTGGACCCGCAAAAACCGAAGGAACATAAAAAAAGGCCATCATCGTGACGACAAATATCAAAATACCAGGTGATCGATAGCCATCCATATGTATGTATATGAGTAGTGTACTACGTTCTTTTTAAATAGGTAGGTAAAATACTTTCAGTCCGTATACTGCGTGTAAGAAATCAAATGTCGCGACTTGGGATATTTCCCGTTTATCGGCTAATACCGCGATGAGCGCTGTCTCAAATACAAGTCCTGCTGTACGATCAGCGATAAAAAGCTTCGTCGCATTATAAAAGTCCTTCTCATCTGGGTAGAGCACGGTCGTACTGCTTTGGGTCATGGTTTTGAGAAATTCTTTCCCTACGGTCAAACTCATGTCAGACGATATGCGATTGTGGACGGTCGTGATGGTCACGATATCGGTAAATACATGGTAATTGTTTTCAGCAAAATAACGAAAATACGATGCGGCCATATCATGTTTCGGGTGCGACCGATCGATAAATGCGTAGATGACGCTTCCTGAGAGATAGACTTTTTTACTTGTCGATTGCATATGCTTTTTTTACTTTCCTACCCCAAACCCTGCCCCACGACTTTCAAGACGTAGAAATGGGTCGTCAACGGTAAATGGTTGACTGAGCTGTACAGCGATGGTTTTTTTGAGCCGAAACACTGGTTTTTCTGCCGGAGTCAGTGCTTTGGTAAACGCTTCCAAATCTGACTCCTTTACCCGCACGCTCCCACCAACCCGAACGGCCGCGAGGCTCCCATCACGAATATAGCGCCGCACCGTAAGCGGATGAACTTTCAAAATAAACGCTATTTGATTGACGTTGAGATAGGAATCCATACTAAGTAAGTACCAAGCACCAAATCCCAAGTACCAAACAAAATTGAAAATTGGTAATTGAATATTGGATCTTTCAATACTATGTAAACATATACAATAGTATGCAATCGTATGCATAAAATGTCAAGTATTGACTGCCCCATATCTGCCTCCCCATACTAATTACTATATTGAAGTTAGGTTAAATATAGAAAGAGTTCATGGGCAGATCAAAAGAATTACTCCTCCAATTTGCGAGGATGATCACCCTGAGTGCTCTGGTGTTTTTGTGCATTCTACCTCACTATACCCCCCTTTCTGCTGCAACTGGGATCAATCGTCAAATCAATTTTCAAGGAAAAGTTGTCAACGCTGATGGGACTAATGTCACAAACGGAAGCTACTCGTTTACATTTTCCCTGTATTCGGGCGCGTCAGGTGGCAGTGCTATTTGGACGGAAACAAAAACAATCGACGTCAGTGATGGCATATTTGTCACAGCCCTTGGAAGTGGCACATCACTCCCAGGCTCAATTGATTTCAACAGTGATTCGATTTACCTCGGGATAAATTTTAATAGCGATGGCGAAATGTCGCCTCGAATCCGATTTACCGCTGTCCCCTATGCATTCAACGCTGAACGGGTCAATGGGTTGACTGTGACAAATACGACCGGAACGCTCACAATTCCTGATGGAAAAACCGTCTCGTTTGGAGATGCGTTTACGACAAGCGGCGCGTTTCCACTCACCCTCACAGCGACAGATACCACAAATGCCACGCTCCCGTCAGGCACAATCACTCTTGCAGACTTAGCAACTGAACAAACATTGACCAATAAAACCATTGGATCGACAGGACTCATTTTTTCCGGCGCCACGACAGATATCGATACTACGTCCGGTGAAGGATTGGTCATCCAGGGGCGAGCCGACTCCACGATCCAAACAACGGCCGGCACCATAACCCTGCAACCAGCTGGAGGAAGCACCGCTTCAGTTGTTCAGATCGGTGCTGGTGGACTCGGATCGGCCACCCCAGATATCCTCGGCCTCGATGTGAAATCGACCACAGGTGACCCGGCTGGATTTAATGGTGCAATGTACTACAACGCAGCCGATAAAGATTTCCGATGCTATCTCGATGGTGCATGGAGTAGTTGTGGTATGGGCGGACCAGCCGGGGCAACGGGTCAATATGGCCCGACCGGTGCGTCGGGCGCCACCGGGGCAACAGGAGTCACCGGTGCAACAGGACAGGCTGGACCAACAGGTGCGACAGGAAGTACAGGAGATATTGGCCCAACTGGAAGTACGGGTGCGACTGGAAATGTAGGACCAACAGGTGCGACAGGCGGAAGTGGACAACAAGGACCGACTGGGACAACGGGATCGACGGGTGCAACCGGTCAAGCAGGCCCAACGGGTGCAACAGGTGCGTCAGGCGCAACTGGCAGTCAAGGGACAACTGGTGCTAGCGGTCCGACAGGGTCGACTGGTAGTACAGGATCTACTGGAGCTCAAGGTCCAACAGGAAGTACGGGCGCTACAGGCCAATTTGGCCCCACGGGATCGACAGGCGCAACCGGCCAACAGGGTCCAACAGGTACAACGGGCAGTACTGGGGCAACCGGGGAAAAAGGTCCATCAGGATCAACGGGTTCAACAGGTGCAACCGGTCAACGAGGACCCACAGGAAGTACTGGTGGCACCGGTGATCGAGGACCAACGGGAAACACAGGTTCAACGGGTCAAAATGGCCCAACCGGTTCTACAGGCGCTACCGGCACGACCGGGCAACAAGGACCAACAGGGGCGACAGGTTCTACTGGATCCACAGGTCAGACTGGACCAACCGGAAGCACAGGATCCACAGGATCAACTGGTCAAGCTGGGCCGACTGGATCTACAGGTAGTACGGGGTCTACAGGACAATTCGGACCAACTGGAAGTACCGGAGCGACAGGGCACGGTGGACCTACGGGAAGCACAGGAGCTACTGGTTCAACAGGACAACAGGGTCCAACAGGATCTACTGGAAGCACAGGAGCTACGGGTCAAATAGGTCCTACAGGCACAACAGGAGCCACCGGAGGAACTGGTCAATTTGGTCCAACCGGAAGCACCGGTGGAACCGGTGATCGAGGTCCGACGGGAACCACGGGTTCAACGGGTGCAACAGGCGGAACTGGACAAGTTGGGCCGACAGGTTCAACGGGTGCAACAGGACAAATAGGACCAACTGGAAGTACGGGGGCGACAGGGCACGGTGGACCTACGGGAAGCACAGGATCTACGGGAGCTACGGGTCAAAATGGCCCAACAGGGCCTACGGGTAGTACGGGGTCTACAGGACAATTCGGACCAACTGGAGCAACGGGTCAACAAGGACCAACCGGCTCTACAGGCGGAACTGGTGATCGAGGTCCAACCGGTTCGACCGGCTCTACAGGAGCAACTGGTCAAATAGGACCAACTGGAAGTACCGGAGCGACAGGGCACGGTGGACCGACGGGAAGCACAGGATCGACAGGTTCGACTGGTCAACAAGGCCCGACTGGAGCAACTGGCCCGAGCGGAGCTACGGGTTCAACCGGTCTCCCCGGACCGACGGGTGCCACAGGAAGTACGGGTGCAACCGGTGATCGAGGTCCAACAGGATCGACAGGGAGTACCGGTGCAACCGGCCAACGAGGACCGACGGGAAGCACCGGAGGAACCGGTGATCGGGGTCCAACAGGGTCGACTGGTTCTACAGGAGCAACGGGAAATAATGGCCCAACAGGCGGTACAGGATCGACAGGTCAACAGGGTCCAACTGGATCGACAGGTTCTACCGGATCTACAGGACAAGCAGGCCCAACCGGAAGCACCGGATCCACAGGATCCACAGGTCAAGTTGGCCCAACTGGAGCGACCGGCCCCAGTGGCGCAACGGGAAGCACTGGTCTCCCCGGACCAACCGGTTCAACAGGATCAACCGGCGCAACAGGGCAAAACGGTCCAACCGGCGTGACAGGATCAACCGGCGCAACAGGGCAAAACGGTCCAACCGGCGTGACCGGTGCGACGGGTGCTACAGGAATGAGTGGTCCGACTGGTTCGACAGGTAGCACAGGTGATCGAGGGCCAACGGGTGCGACAGGATCAACCGGCGCAACAGGGCAAAACGGTCCAACGGGTGCCACAGGATCAACCGGCGCAACAGGGCAAAACGGTCCAACGGGTGCCACAGGATCAACCGGGCAAGGAGGTCCTACTGGATCCACAGGTGGAACAGGTCAATATGGACCGACTGGCGCAACTGGTGCGACAGGCGCTACTGGTCAACGTGGTCCGACAGGATCGACAGGCGGCACGGGTGATCGAGGTCCGACAGGATCGACAGGAAGTACGGGTGCAACCGGTGATCGAGGTCCAACAGGAAGCACGGGTGGAACTGGGCAGGTTGGACCAACCGGATCTACCGGCAGTACCGGTGCAACAGGTCAACTTGGACCAACCGGATCTACCGGCAGTACCGGTGCAACAGGTCAACTTGGACCAACGGGTGCGACGGGTGCAACAGGAATGCGTGGCCCAACAGGAAGCACTGGAGGCACGGGTGATCGAGGGCCGACGGGCAGCACTGGGAGCACAGGTGGAACGGGACAAGTTGGACCAACAGGAACGACAGGATCAACGGGATATATTGGACCAACAGGGTCAACTGGTAGCACAGGAGGAACGGGACAATATGGCCCAACCGGCGTGACCGGTGCTACGGGTGCTACAGGAATGCGTGGCCCGACAGGAAGCACTGGAGGCACAGGTGACCGAGGTCCAACCGGTGCTACGGGTGCGACAGGCGGAACTGGAGATCGAGGACCGACTGGCGTCACGGGTGCGACAGGCGGAACTGGGCAGGTTGGACCAACAGGTATCACGGGCGCAACAGGAATGCGGGGGGTTACCGGATCTACAGGAACGACTGGAGATAAAGGACCAACTGGGGTCACCGGCGCAACTGGAGATCGAGGGCCCACAGGAAGCACCGGTGGAACTGGTCAACTTGGCCCAACCGGATCGACAGGGGCTACAGGCGCCACAGGCCAGAATGGTCCAACAGGTCGGACAGGTGCTACAGGACCAACAGGTGATCGCGGCCCAACGGGAGCAACAGGTGTGACAGGTGCAACCGGCGGCACAGGCATGCGTGGCCCAACGGGCTCGACCGGAGCAACCGGTGATCGAGGTCCGACAGGTTCGACAGGTGCCACGGGTGATCGAGGTCCGACGGGCGCAACAGGTCTCGTTGGCCCGACAGGGTCAACAGGGTCTACCGGTGATCGAGGTCCGACGGGCGGAACCGGACAAGCAGGACCGACTGGTGCAACCGGTGATCGAGGTCCCACAGGGTCGACGGGAACAACCGGTGCAACCGGTGATCGAGGTCCAACCGGTGCAACCGGTGATCAAGGATTAGCTGGTGCACAAGGACCAAATGGGACGGTTCTCTATACCATGCAAAATAACCTTATCCAACCCTACC
>CAZQGM010000002.1:0-21839 GCA_964592885.1 uncultured Gammaproteobacteria bacterium | reverse complement strand
CATCAAAATAAATTCTTACTTTATATAAAGATACTTTTATATATAGTAAATATCCCCATGGAGATGCTATATATTTTAGTGTCATATGTATGTGGACAGAGGAGATGGTGGCACGACGTGAGTGGAGGATCGTACGTATCAACCATTCGACTTGCCTTTGTGTGCATATGTCATATGTTTTAGCTAGCACCGCGAACACCTTGTGACGCTCATCCCTCTTCGGCGTGTGACCACTTTTAAAAAATGCGATATACTCTATACAGATATATGACTACACTTTTTTCTATTATTGCCCGTTTATTTGCTGGTGACCGCGCATTGCCTCGAGATATTATCCATAAAAAAACTGGATCAGCGCGCCGATATTTTTTGGGCACGCTTGGGAGTGTCGCGTTTGGCCTGTCACTTGCGATGGCTGTGCAAGTGGGTCTATGGCCAGTTGGGCAGTATGTCACAGAGTTTGTGCATTCTGTCGTGCCGTCGGATTTCAGTCTCGGGATCACGAAGGGGAAACTTCAGATCAATAAACCATTACCGTACACGATAGGTTGGCCATCGATCATGCAGGAGGGGCTTACGGATACCCAAGCTCCGTCGCAGTTTATCGTATTTGTATCTGATGCGGCTGTTCCTAATCCTGGAGTTCTATCGACCTATGACGCGATGATGGTCGTGACCGAGACGACTCTATACATGAAAGACAAAGAGCATAGCTACAGAGCGATGCCAATCGATCCGACCACGACGCTTGAGACGGTGACTCGGGCAGACGTCGACCGAGGGATGACTACGATACTTGCACATCCGTTTTTTCGATATCGACTCTATATGATTGCAACATTCGTTGTGCTTTTTATCGGCATATTTTTCGGCATCGGCGGCTGGTATGTGCTGACGATTGCCTGGTACGCCACGGTTCTTGATCTTATCAATCGCGCATTTCGTATCAATCCTGATATCTCATGGATGGAGGAATACCGACTCCTAGTGTTTTTTCACATGCCACTTGTCGGGATCGTCACACTCTTTCACACGGTATTTTTCCACGCTGTGACGGGCATCATATTTACCTTCTTTATGGTTGGATGGGGGATCTGGGCACTGCGGAGCATTGAGAAAGAAAAACCATTGGCGTCAACCAAGTCGTCTACCACATCGTCTCATCATAAACAGCGAGCGGCAAAGAGCGTGTCAAAAAAGAGACTATCTGCCAAGTCGTGACCATACGTCTCTATTCCTAAAATATAGTTGGTAGGCATGCAAACATGCCGTGCATGTATATTCGATACATACATTGCTCGTCGCGTACGAACGCGGTATACTATGCAATCGTATGTCTTCTCCTGAGACACAATCCCTCTATCGGTCTGCGTGCATTCCCACTCCGTATGTAGATGCGGGACGTGTCGCGGATCCAGAAATTGCATTTCTTGCATATCAGTTCCGTTCATTATCCTGTCCAGATAGCATGAGCCGAGACACCTATTTTCACACGGTAACAGATGAAGGTCTCGAAATAGACATCGCACAGGCCACGCTCGTGATGCAAGAAGAATGGAGTCGTAGAATACGCGCAGTGGTTCCAGGAGAACGATCGGAGTGGGGACGCCCTCAGGGTATCGATGCTGAAGACAACGAGGTGCCGTGTTCTCAAGAGTCAGCGCGTTTTTCATGGTCTGTGGGAGTAAACGAGCTTCTTTCTTCAAATAAAGATGGACTACCTGTGTCAATTTCACCACATCGATACGATGGTCATCCTGTTGATATATCATTTCAGGGCTTTCTCGGCGCTGTCGAAGATTCGGATCGTGAACGATGGATGGAGGCGTGTATGCACTGGAATCCTCTTCACGACGAGCATAGGATTATTGTCAAACTACGCGGAGTTGAACGATATTTGTCTATAGTCGAGAGGCGTATGCGAGATAGTGCCGGGGCCGTAGTGGGGATTATAGGTAACGCGTGGGAAGCAACAAACAATCTGGGATTAATGAAACAGGCCAAAACAGATGAACTTACAGGGCTCGCAAACCGATGGGGATATTTTGAGCGATATACAGATCTGCAAAATGGTTTGCACGCGCTACAACAATCAGAAACGCACAAAGATCTTGGGATATTTACCATCATGATGGATTTAAATTTTTACAAAGAGATAAATGATACATTTGGTCATCCGATGGGTGATGAGATCCTTGTGTTGGTAGCCAAAAAAGTATTTGCCTCATTTCGGAGTGAAACAAAGGATGGTATGCCACCTGATATCATCTGTCGATTCGGGGGTGATGAGTTGGTGATTTCCGGAATATCCAATCGTGCTGATATTCAGAGTTTGGTCGAACGTATACAAAAGGAAATGGCCCACATTGTTCATATCAAAAATATAGGTAGAGATATCTTTCAATCTGTATCGATTGGTGTTTCATTTTCAAATGACGCGGACAAGCCGGTGAGTGAGATGATACACGAAGCAGATCAACGGATGTATAGAGCTAAAGGCTATTCTAAGGCGTATTGGGCGGCTATACACGAGAAATTCCCAAAAGATACTCCATACACTGATCCCGCGTATCCATCATTTGCAGTGGTTCCAGAGGGGGTGCTATCTCCTTCTGAGAAGCATGAGGCAGCATTTCAAATATACGAGGTAGGAGAATGTATACTACACACAGATACTCATGAAGCTCTGATTCCGGAAGATGTGACTCACTACATCACGTCGATTGTACAAAAAAAAAAACGAAAAAAGAATCTATCTGCATGACATAAGATGATAGATGAAGCCTATTTTTATAGGCGAAAGACACGGTTGTTTCGCTATAGAAATATTCTGGATGCAACGAATAACTCATATTTTTTACACACAGTATCTTCAAGTATTTTCCCCCCTTGCAAAATTTTTTTAAATGTTTATACTATCTAAATCGTTATTTTCCGTCTTTTGGCACCGGCTCTCCTCTTGAGGGGAGTCAATGCGAGAAGACGGATTTTTGTAGGGATAGGTTGTTTCTACAGGAAACAATTTTTTAGGCTAGACAAAGAATACAAAGCGTGCGACACTATTTGGAAGTACGTATATGACATTTTTGAAACTATCATCTTCATCGATTTCTTCATCCGCATTACGGCGGAGCTTCCGGCGGCGGAACGCCTAACATATTCGTGCCGAGTTTGACTCGGCTCTTCCGTTAAAAAACCGCGTTTGACGCGGCCGTAAACCAATATCAACTGTTCATCAGGAGTCACTCATATGTCATCGCCATCATCACACACCCTTTGGGGAGCCAATTTTTCCGTCAAGCCGGACGCCAGTGTCTTGGGATTTACCTCAGGATATGATATGACGCCCCGCCCAGCCTGCGACGCATCACTTGTCATATACGATCTGGCGGTCAATATGGCCCATGCACTCATGCTGGGAAAAACAGGAATCATCCCGGAGAGTGATGCGCAAACCATTCTTACTGGCCTCCAGCATATAAAAAAAGACTATATATCAGGCGCATGGACACTTGATCCGAGTCTTGAAGATGTCCATACAGCCATCGAGATGCGTCTCACAGAGCTTGTTGGTGGTGATATAGCCGGAAAGCTCCATACAGCCCGATCGAGAAACGATCAGGTCACGACAGACATGTGCCTATATATGAAGGATATCGTGCTTCACATGGCCTCAGAACAGTTGAAGCTTGCATCAACGTGCCTATCACTTGCCTCTACGAATGTAAATTCAATTCTGCCTGGGGTGACGCATCATCACCATGCGATGGTGAGTTCATTTGGACACACGCTTGCCTCGTGGGGAGTAGCGCTTACCCGCGATACCGCGAGGTTGCTGACGTGGTGTGATATCCACCACGAATGTCCGCTTGGAAGTAGTGCATCCTATGGCACACAGTTTCCAATTGATCGCACCATGACGGCCCAATTACTCGGATTTAGCACTCCGAATAGTAGTTCGCTAGACGCTCTCACCAATCGTTTCGAAGCAGAAAGCGATCTTGTGTATGACCTCACCATCATGATGGATCATCTGTCCTCTATGGCAGAAACACTTATTTTGTACTCCATGCCGGAATTTGGATACATCACTCTTTCTGATGTCTATTCGACTGGGAGCTCTATCATGCCGCAAAAGAAAAACCCAGACCCTCTAGAAGTGATAAAAGCCAAGACGTCGAGCATACAGGGAAAACTCATGAGTCTCGTGTCTTTGGGAAAAGCGAATTTCATTGGGTATAACCGTGACTCACAGTGGACAAAATACCTTCTCATGGATGCAGTCGGGGACTGTCTCGTCGCCCCATCCATCATGTCTGGGGTACTCTCAACCATGACCGTCCATACAGATCAGATGGCGCTGGGGTGCATGACAGGTTTTTTGGGTGCGGCCTCACTGATGGAATCACTCATTATCCATACAGGATTACCAATGAGGACAGTAAAAGTATTGGTTGAAACCGCGGTCAAGCTATCCGTGGGCATGCAACAGATTTCGTTTTTTGGCCTTACCGAAGCGGCAAAAATGCAGGATATTGACCTTTTAGTTACTAAAAAGCAGGTGCACGACTGGCAGGATCCGAACTATATATTGTCTCGTACTAACAGTCTCGGCGGCCCGGGGACTGACGCCGTAGAGCACACGATTGTCGAAGGAAAAAAGCTCTTGTCCCACCTCCAAACACAGGTTGACGCATTGAAAAACCAAAAAATGACGGCGGAAAACCTATTACAGAGTGCAGTTGCAGACTTTATTGGCAAGGAGGGGCAGATATGAGATACCGGCGGCGAAATAAGCAATGGAAAGTACCAAGCACCAATTTTCAAGTACCAGGTCAAGATATATTGGAATTTGAAATTTGGAATTTGTTTGGAACTTGGAATTTGGAACTTGAAAATTATCAAAAGGAGTTTATATGAATACCAATACAGCATATGTCAAAGCAGCCAGTTATGAAGCCAAAAAAGGGAGTGTGAAGCACGTCCTCCTTTTGTACTCGGGGGGCTTGGATACGAGTGTCATGATCCCGTGGCTCATCGATCAGTATGGCGTTGACGTGACCACACTCACCATGGATATCGGGCAGCAAAAAGATGACCTCCCGGCTGTCGAGAAAAAAGCACTCTCGCTTGGGGCTAAACACGCCATCACGCTTGATGTCAAAGAAGAATTTGCATCGGCGTATATTACGAAAGGCATCAAAGCCAATGCGTCGTACCAAGGCGACTATCATCTTTCGACCCCAATCGGGCGCGCGATCACAGCCGCAAAAGCAGTCGAATATGCACACAAGGTTGGAGCGGACGCAATTGCCCACGGATGCACGGGGAAAGGCAACGATCAGGTGCGTTTTGAAGGGTATATCCTGACTCAGGATCCCACGATGAAAATCATCGCGCCCGTTCGCGAATGGATGATGGATCGAAATGCAGAGATTGCATATGCCAATGATCATCACATCCCAGTTCCAGCGTCAATCGATTTTCCCTATAGTGTCGATGACAACATGTGGGGGATGACCTGGGAGGGTGGAGAAATTGAAGATCCGGGCGTGATCACCCCAGTCGAAAAATTCCTCACGACCTACACACATCCAGAAAACGCGCCAGATACGGCAGAGCTGGTAACTATCGGGTTTGAAAAGGGGATTCCAGTGTCTCTTAATGGCATGCCTATGACGCTTGCGACACTGATCGTGACGCTTAATGGCATAGCTGGAGCACACGGGGTTGGGATCGTTCAACTTGTGGAGGATCGCCTGGTGGGCTTAAAAAATGGAGGTGTATATGAGCTTCCGGCTGGTCACACCATCATCGCTGCACATAAAGCACTCGAGCAATACGTCAGCACGCGTGAACTCAACGAGCTCAAAAGCATGATGGATATCAAATGGGCGTATCTTTGCTACGGTGCCAAGTGGCTCGATCCTGCGATGAATGCAATCAATGCATTTAACGATCAGGTAAACGAGAAGGTGACAGGAATTGTCACGATGAAACTGTGGAAAGGAACTGCGACAGTCGTTGCAATGACAAGTCCCAACGCACTAGCGTATACCTCATTTAATATGGGGGAAGGGTATGACTACAACGTCAATGCGAGTGCAGGATTTATCGAGGTCTATAGTTTACAGATGAAGCTGGCCAACCAGATAAAAGTCACATGAGTGACACGTGATGAACACGTGATGTACGGCATACGCGTACGGCATGCCCGTACGCGTATGCCTAGCTTGGCCTGAGTTTGCATTTGATCGGTATTCTCTCTATACATATGACTGATATGGGTGTTTGCGGTATCATTACAGGAAGACTATGAAATTTACCATCGATCCAAACGTTATAGAAACATTCCCCGATATCGTTGAAGCGGTCGTCGTGATCCGTGGATTTGATGCTACCCGTGGGGCAAAGGATGCCGAAGCCCTGCTCCGTGATGCTGAGGTGCGTCTGCAAGCGTCACTAAAAAAAGCCGATCTTGATACAGATATTCGTAGTACGATATTTTTTGATGCATTTAAAAAGACCGGGATGGACATAAAAACGGTGGCACCGTCACATGTAGCGATGGCTCGTCGAGTGCTCTCTGGCAAGCAGCTTCCGCCGATAAATTCGATCGTTTCTATATATAACGCATATTCTCTATATCATCTGACGCCATTTGGCGGTGAAGATTTGGATACGGTGTATGGCGATATCACATTATCGGTCGCAGTAGGGGGGGAGCAGTGGGTTCCAATTGGCGGTGGGATGAAGCCTGCCCTTAGAGGAGAGCTCATCTGGCATGATGGCTACGATGTCACATGTCGCAGTCTCAACTGGCGCCAATGTGATCGGACAAAGCTGACTGAAACGGCGACCAATGGCTATTTCATCATGGATGGCTTTGGATCAGTATCGAAAACGATTATCAACGAGGCATCGACGGGGTTTATGAAGGCTGTCACGGATCTCTGTGGAGGCACTGCCGAGATCTATATCCTTGATGCCGAACATCCAGAAATCGATGTACCATTTGTCACAAAAAAATTGACCCCGGATGAGAAAAAAATACTCGATGATCGATACATAAAATCAGTATCACTTTCTGGCAGTGAGACCACTCTTGCGCCAACACCAATCGATCTAGGGGGGACAGTCCAAACACCTACATCTGATACTGGTGCTACACCGATACCCCGTGCAAACCAGGGCAAAAAAACAGCACCGCCAGACACTGGCATAATCCAAGCAGTCGTCCATTCTCGACTGCCTACTGGCGTCATGGGACAGATACAGATATTGATGGCCGAACTCTTCCGATCAATCGGTGCACCCGATATCACCCCGATGATGACTCGTCCGGAATTTGGTATCCATGGAGATTATGCGACAAATGCAGCGATGATCGCATCTAAGACATTAGGGAAGCCCCCACGAGAGATCGCACTACAGGTTGTCTCTCAGTTTGATACCTGGAAAAAAGAGTCCGGAGCTCAAACGAGTGATCAAACATCATATAAAGAGGACCAAACCATATCATACCCAGCACCGATAAAACACCTATTACAGGATGTAGATCGTTTAGAGGTAGCAGGACCGGGTTTCCTGAATGTGTTTCTATCTGAGGCAAAAATTAGCGCTCAGTCAATCGAATTGCTAAAAACCAAAAACGGCGTCATATCGGGAAAAACTACGTCCGGTGCTCCGAAGGTATTTGTCGAATATACCGATCCCAATCCATTTAAAGAGCTCCATATCGGTCACTTATATAGTAATTCGGTCGGAGAATCGCTCGCGCGGCTCTACTCCGAGGTTGGGTGTGATGTCAGGCGCGCCGACTACTTTGGCGATGTCGGGATGCATGTCGCTAAGTCTATATGGGGGATGATGCATCTGGTCGCTGACGAGAAAAAAACCATATCCCAGTGGGTGAGTGAGATGGAGACAAAGACTCTTGTCGAACGATCCGCAACACTTGGGCGATGTTACGCCGCGGGATCGACTGCGTATGAGGAATCGGCTGATGCCAAAGAGGCGATGAAGGATATCAACTATTACGTCTATATCGCGGGTCAGGAATACATGACTGAAACGGTAGGATGGAAACCTCAGATAGACTATAAAAGTTATGTAGAGATGAATGAAAAGATGTATGAAAATGTGAAGGCACTCTACTTTGCTGGCAAGTCATGGAGCATGGAATATTTCAAAAGCATCTTCCATCACATGGGGACAGAGTTTGATTACTATTTTCCAGAAAGCATCGTGGGAGAGACCGGATACAAAATTGTCCAAAATGGTCTTACGTCCGGAATTTTTGAAAAAAGCGATGGGTCCATCATCTATAGGGGAGATCTCGAGGGGCTCCACACACGGGTATTTGTGAACTCTCTTGGGCTTCCTACATATGAAGCAAAAGAGCTGGGGCTCGCTGTCTACAAATACGAACAGTTTCCCTATGACCTCTCAATCGTCGTGACGGGCAAGGAAATCGATGATTATTTTGCCGTCCTCATGTCTGCGCTCTCAAAAATCCGACCGGACCTTTCGAAAATCACCAAGCATATCGGGCATGGGATGGTACGGCTCACCTCTGGAAAAATGAGCAGCCGAACAGGTCAGGTGATCACCGGTTTATCGCTTTTGAACGAGGCGGAAGAACAAATTCGGCTCGTAATGGAACAAAGTAAGATGAACTATACCAAAGAAGATCTTTCTGAGGTAAGCAAAATTCTTGCTGTGGCAGCCATAAAGTATAGTTTCCTCAGAGTTTCGGTACCTAACGATATCACATTTGACTTTAAGACATCAATCAATATCAACGGAGACTCAGGTCCGTACCTCATCTATACGTATGCCCGGTGTAAAAGTGTGATGAGAAAAGCAAACACATCTGTCATCCCCGATCCAGTCGGGGATCCAGCTCTTATGGATTATCCAGCGATAGATTCCCGCCTTCGCGGGAATGACAGTAGTGAAAGTGAAAAAGATCTGCTACCACGTACCACCATCCATCTGACATCTGGCATTTCTCTTAATCCCGAAGAGCGGGCGCTTGCGCGGCACCTTATGTACTTCCCTGAGATCATAGGCGACGCCACACGGCAGTTTTCGCCAAGTGTCCTGTGTCTCTACCTCAATCAACTCGCATCGCTGTTTAACGCGCTCTACGGGAAGCATCAGATTCTTAGTGATGGCACGATGCATGATACGAAGATGGAAGATGAAACGATGGCTGGAGAGGAATATGGGGTTCAGGGGTCATCACCAATCATCCATCCTATGCCCAATTTCCGCCTCTCACTTGCTGCGGCAACTGCTGCGACACTGAAAAAAGGGCTCTATCTTCTCGGGATCGAAACCGTCGAGCGGATGTGAATCGTTTTCCTCTAGTAATCTTGAGTCTCCAAGATATTTCTTTAGGTTCCGCGTCTGTATGGCGCAGCTTTAGACATCAACCAACAAATACGTGACTCTCAATCTCATTGGACACGGTCTGGTTATCAAACGGATGCACATACTGGGGAGACCATGCATCTAGTTTTAAAATTGCTATAAGTTTAGGATATGATTCGAATAGCTCTTTTATAAATCCTCGTCGAGGATTATTTAGAACATTTATCTGAGATGATTTGTCGATCCATGCATACACAGGTATCATCAGGTGACGAAGGTGACGAGTGTCGCCTGTTTCAGGCTGTATTTTTTCAGCCTCAGAATTGAGATATTCAATGTATGTTTGCATGTAACCTCCCTGAGAGACACTCGAGTCACATGTGGTCTCGGGAAGTTGTTCGATAGGCTGAAAAAGATCTTCTATCCATCTGTCTACCTGAAGGACCATACGAATTTCCTCTGTCATTTTTTCGTGAAGATACCAATGGTTACGTATCAGTTTACTCATAAACTCCTGTTGGAGAGTGGAATAGGGTGCTGGGAGTTTATAGGTCTTTATGCTTTCCTTCACCGTATCGCTGATATCGCGAAATGCCGGAATGGTATATACCGATGCAGTAGACGGCTTGGTAGGTGATGGTGCGTAGGCCGATGTATAGAGCGCATTCGTAGCTGGTGCATACCGAAGCGCATATTCAAGTGCAGATTGTGTCGCGTATGCATCATAAACACGTGCATGGAAGGCGTGTGTTGCGGCTGCTCGAACTTCCAAAGAGTCGGAAAATATACCAGATATATGATCGGGAAAACGAGCCGAATATGTATCTGCAATAGTTGCTACGCTTCTATGTACAGACGTAAATTCGTTCTGGCGTGTCGCTGCAGAATACTCCAAAAATCGATCGATGACATCTATCCCTGCACAAAAGGTGCGATTTATGGTCATGGATTTTTGTGTACGTACATACGATTCCATAGAGAATATATATCCAAATAAAAGTTTCCGCCGATCATCGTTTGTTTTAGCATGCGTATCAAGATATCGAGCGAGTTCCTTCGGGTCGTCAGAGTCTGTCATACGATGAGTAAATGCCACATATGCGTTTTCTGGCGACATACCACGAGTCCCGAGAAATGCCTCGATCTGATCAAGGAGTATGTGTGATTGGTCGGTCGGGTCGGGTTTCTCGGGGTGTGTAAAAAATAGATCCCCCGCATTTAATATTGGGTGTGTAAGCAACGTTTCTTTGAGCCAGTTTAGTCGTATACCCTTTGCATCAGTAGCAGATTCAGGTATATCTACTTTGGTATCAAATGCCCACTCCCTGATGAGGGTCTTTGCTTTTGTATACGATGTACGGCGGAGCACAAGCTCATTAACCATCGCGGGTGAAATAAGACTTGGATGAACAGGGGCAGTGCTCTTTGCTCGTTGTTGGATTATCTCCGTGGCGTCACGAGTTACCGATTCGTCTATCATCGTGAGCATTGAACGTACGAGGGATTGTTCGACGGCAAGTAGCGGCGATTGCACTGCTTCACTTGGAAGATTAGCAGGGAAGCGGTTAGCAGATAAATCCATGCACAATTTGACATATGTTTTGATGCCGCCTGTCTCTGCTATATGAGCAATAACGTCTGCCGGAGTGACTGTAACGCGAGCATCAACGGTTTTAGTATGAGAAAGCGCATCTGGTTGATGTGCTTGGAGCTTCATAGGGCCAGCTTCGAGTATTTTGCACGCCAAAGGAACGCGTTCAATACCTCTAATATTGGGAGAGTTTTCTACAGACATGCCCTATAGTATACCATATTGAGCGGATTTATAGCAATTATTATACATATATTATATGTAATAATTCCTCAAGTGCATTACCTACCGAGGGATATCATGGTGTGCGTGATCTATAAGCACTTCAGGATAGAATTAGTGGGACTTCATGGATTCTCGCGTTTGGATGGGGGATTTGGTATACTCTCCTCCACGTGTTTTACTAATACGTGTATATACAATATCGGTGCCTGCCCCCCATATTTAGGCACATGACGATCGGTATCCCGACATCCATCATTGACACCATTTTTCCACTAGATTACGCTATCTGTAGGATGAAATCCAAAAAGAAGGTCATCGTGCCGAGAAAAGTGGGAAAGACTCGCTCTGAGTCCCTTGTCCCTTCGTGGCTAGTAATCAGTCTTGCGACCCTTCTGCTTCTCATTGCAGCGTTACCGCTTCTCATGACTGCATCACAAAAAAATACCGCACCACAGCAAAATTTTGCAGCGAGCTGTAATGATTCTGGGTGTCAAAATGTAAAAAACGGCTCCATGTGGATGATTACTGACTGTAATCAGTCGTTTGATCCTGATGGTGATCAGCAGCTTTGTTCAGCCAAGGGTCGTGCTGGAAAATGCGGTGGACAAGACTACTGCTGTCCGTCGGTAGGTGGCAAATGGTCGACTGATATGAGTGCATGCCCCACGCCAACCCCGATCAAATCACCAACACCAATCCCATCTATAACCCGCATGCCGACGATGACACCATATCCGACGTATACCCCATATCCGACAAGCAGGCCGCCAACTAGCACTCCGAAACCACGAAAACCGACGAGTACCCCTGTGCCTCCAACACCGACGCCAAGTGATACGCCGTTTCCGACACCGACACCAGGGACGCCCTACGTGCCAGATGAAACGCCGATGGCTAACGCCAGTCCGACGCCAATTCCAAATGAAATTCCACTATCTATCTCACCATTTACGAGCGCTGGTGGCGCCGCCGCATCCACATTTACTGTGCGCGGGACCACAGATCCGGGTGCGACCGTTGATGTCGTGATCGATCCAGATGGTGTGCGTGGTACAGTCGTAGCAGATAGCCAGGGCGTGTGGAAATATGTCGTGACGAGGTCACTGAAATCTGGGGCAAAAACCATGAAAGTGACTGCCACCTCCCAAAATGGAAAAACCGTCAAAACAGAAACGTTTAAAGTTGGTGGGAGCACGGCAAATCTCGGCGGTATTGTGATGGGAGTGGGTGTCCTCGTACTTCTCGGAGCAGCCGGATTTTTCATCTACAAAAAGATGACGGATGAGTAAGTCTGTCGGCTAACGACATAGCACTCTTGGGATTTGTGGAGTTGTGTGTTTCCGTTGTTAGGGATACAGTAGATATATGGCAATCGTGCAGCGATCAAAGAAATCGTCTATTTTGAAAACGCCGCTTTCATGGTCGACAGTCTCCATGGCGTTTCTCGTCATTGCTGGTGCTGTCACTATCGCAGCTGTGAATTTAGGAAATGGTGGGATATTTGATACTCGGAGTCGTGCAGACTATCGTCCAGCAGCAGGCCAATCATGTGGAGCAGGATTTAGAGAAATAGCCGTGGGGAAAAAAGGTCAAAATCGGGCCTGTGTCAGGATCGACAAAGAAAGTGATTCTCCGGTAGCTATTGCGCCGACAGCGACACCACGTCCACCAACCGCGACACCACGTCCACCAACCGCGACACCATCTCCAACACCAATTCCAAAATGTGACAATCGATGTACCAAAGATAGTGATTGTCCAAGTGGTCTCTACTGCCTGACCGACGTGCAAGGGTTACCACATTGCCGGAATCTCTCCTGTCCTTTTGATAGTAGCTGTACGTGTCCGACACCAACGCAAATCCCTCCGACTCCAACGCGCCTGATTGTCTTCTGGCCGACCAAAAAACCGACTGTGAAACCCCTTCCGACCGTTGAGCCCACCATCGAGGTTGCGACTGAGAGTCCGACACCGACATGGGTGTTACCCACACTTGAGCCGACCACAGAGCACATCCAAACTGCTATCACGCTCACAATCACCCCGTTTACCAATAGTAGTGGGGTCGCAGCGCCGACATTTACCGTGCGAGGAACGACAGAACCCGGTGCAAATGTCGATGTCGAAATCAATCCAGATGGACTCCGAGGATCGATCGTCGCAGACAGCGCTGGCGTATGGAAATATAGCGTGACACGAGCACTGACTGCCGGCAAAAAGACGCTCACTGCCATCGCCACAAACGATGCAGGCAAAGCAAATAAATCCGTCTCGTTTACTGTCGCATCAACGGGCGGTTCTATGAATCTTGGTGGACTATTTATGGGTATCGGTGCCCTTATCCTTCTTGGGGCTATCGGGTTTTTCATCTACAAAAAGATGACGGAAGAATAAAACAGCACCCTTCGTACGAAGTGTCAAGGCCAGGCCTTGACAACCCTATAGTTAATCGTCAAATGAAGGGGCATCAGGGGAATCAGAGATATCGCCTGATTCCACGAAGTTGCGATAGCTTTCTATCGGCGATTTTGCACCGTGTTTGAGATATTCAATTGAGCTTGCTCCGAACGTCCCTCGGATCGGTTCAACGATAACCCACGGATAGGGAAGTTTCCCAAGATATGTATCGTAGCTAGAGTATGGTCCATGGAGCGGCAAGCCTGCTTCTAATGGATTGCGATGGATGTATCGTGTGATCCAGATGGCATAGTCATCGGTATCCACGAGAACCGCTTTATACGAGCTTTCATACAGCGTCCCGATGCGTTTGTATTTTGTATTGAAATACGCCGTATAGCGGGTGCAGACGGATTGTAAAAACTCTTTTATCGCCGTTTCCGTTATTTGGCGGAAAAGAAAATGAAAGTGATTTGGCATGAGAGCAAATGCGAGACACTCCACTTTTCCATAGAAATTTTTGGGTTTTCGAAGAGCGGTCCGAAGGGAAGCTGGACTGATTTCCGGCATAGGCATCATAAGCGCATCTGAAACATATCGGAGAAATACATGGTAATCCTGAGCATCGATGAAGATGATACGTTGCTCGACACCACGATTGTACACATGATACATACAGTCTGCTGCATACACTTTCCGGATATTCCTTCGAGGCATATATCACCGTTGTACGCCGATATGGATAACCTGTCAAGGCCAGGCCTTGACAGAAATTTGAACTTAAGTACAGTGTCAGGGCCTGGCCTTGACAACCCTATAGTTCACTTATGTGTATGTGTGTGTGGATGCGTGCTTAGGTGAAGTACAAAGGAGCCAAAATAAAAACCCCGTGCAGCTAATGATGTCCGAAAAAGCCGGGCGCCAAGAGTGTAGAGGGGGTTTATAGTTTTCTCCTTTGTTGAGACGAGTATGCGGACCAAAATGGCCGATGAGAGCCAGAAGCTGGCTACCAACGAGTTTTGGTTGACGCACGATCGTGTCAACACTACTGCCGAGCGAGGATTCGGCAGATTTTTTTATAAACACGAAGCGGCGTGAGCAGTTCGGGCGGGTATGATGGGCCCACTAGTCACGCCGCAAATACTACTTACACTTATACGCCCACATGTGTGGGACGGACATTGTGTAAGCGAGGATTACATCCTCAAAACTAATCCAACCAGAACTTGTTTCTAGGTTGGATTCTTTGTCGTCGTCATCCTCGACAACGTACTCGAGGATGAAACTTTGGTTTTTTCCATCCGGGTCGGTGAAGTCCCAACCCTTCCCGGAGATGACCACCCCATCAACCTCAATGGAGTTGGTCAGCAATTTAAATGTGGTTTCACCACACTTGAACTCTCCGGCGTTGCTCAGGATGAGCTCATACCCGGTCGGCGCTGCTGCGACAGGGTAGATGTTGCGACCTGCCGGCGGTGTAATCGTCATGACCGCCATGGTTGGGGTCACAGTTGGGGTCGCCATTGCAGTTGCCGTTGGGGCTGGTGCATTGATGTCATACGTGCCCAACGGAGTCCAAACAGGAACCTCCAAGAACTGGCTCCCAATAATGTAATAGAATAAATATGCCGCCAGGACTGTTACTACGAGCAGTAGTCCATACTCAACAAATCCTTGCCCTTTCTCCTTATTCATTTTTTCTCCCTGCTTCTATCGGCTCGCCGCACGGCGGTTCGATATCAGCGAAATTTTTATTGACCGAACATAATTCCGGTTCCGAACATCCATACACGTTGTTTCAAGATAGATATCTGGATTCCCACCTTCGTGGGAATGACACGAAACAATATTGTACGCATGATCGGAACCGAATTACGGTTTACTGTAGGAGAAGAAAATGAAAAAAACTTCTTTCTCTATTTTCCTCGCACGATATCAAAGAGCTACCATGATATGGTCGTAGTGCACAACACACATAGCCGTGAATACAACCGGGCAGCATCAAGGGATAATATTATAGGACTAAACCTATAAAAAGGCAAATGTGATCGTTTTCATGCTTTGAGCATCGGTTCATCCGAAGAAAGCATGGCGTCGTGGCGGAGAGATTATATGTTTTTGTAGGGGTTCGTATGTCTCGTGGGTCGATCAGATTGGGCATAATACCGATAGAGGCCCCATTCTACTGGTGCTTTTTGTCATCCTTTGCGATACTGGTATATGGACGCACTTAGGTAATCGGGTCGAATTCTATTTTTATGCTACGGTCCATTGCAATACTCATCATCAGTAGTGTCGCGTTTCTCCTTGTGGGTGCTATGTCTGTCCATGCTCAGGTGTCGGAGTTTACGGTCGCGCAGACCCTCGATATCACGGATGCGGCAGCCAAAGGTGGCGATGTGATGTGTCTTGATGGCCCCAAGCAAGCGCTCACTCGGTGTGTGCGCGCGTCAGACCAGACCATGTACGGGATTTTGGTCGAAAAGCCCGTCGCTGTCTATCGTACACGCGACAAAATACCAGTTGCTCGCGAAGGGATTGTCGTCATCAACGTCACGACTCTGTCTGGTTCCATCCGTGCAGGGGACTATCTCACAGGCTCTCCAATAGCCGGTAAAGGCCAGAAGTCACCAGAATTGACCGGATATATGGTTGGGGTCGCACTTGAGTCATTTGACGGGAAAAATGGCACTGCCGTGCAGTATGACAAAAAGCAGTATATGGGCGGGCAGATCAAAGCGGTCATTGGCATCGGTCCATCATCACCGATTTTGACCAAAGCGGCAGGTGGATTTTTTGGCACACTCCAGCAGCTGGCCGGGTCATTTATCTTTAACGTCAGAAGTGAAAAAACGACCGATAAACTTATTCGCTACATCCTTGCACTTTTACTTATCACCGTCGTGACGTGGGTCAACTTCCGATCATTTGGCAACAACGTGACGAAAGGCATCGAAGCTATTGGTCGTAATCCGCTGTCAAAAGTCTCGATCCAGTCTATGATCGTCATCAATACCGTTGTGCTTGTCATCGTTGAGGTCGCGGCTGTGGCACTGTGCTTCCTGATCATCACGGCATGATGGGGTGGGGAGGTGGGGAGAAGACTGAGGACAGAAGACGGAAGACAGAAGACAGAGAGGCCACAGATTATTTTTGAGAATGCTTCGGTGGCTTAAACCATTTACTACCGCAATCACATGCCACATCACTAGAACATTGATCGTGAAGATACCTATACTGGACAGTATTTTCCCTCTCCTATGATATACTTCCAGAACGTATGGCTGGGCTAGAACGAATAACTACACATGAAGATAGGCCGGTTGGCTTTCATGATACGCGCGACGCATTCGATCGGACGCGTGATATGATCGTTGCCCAAGAGGGTAGGGTGTATCACGTCGAAACACATACAGCGACGACGGCGATCCGTACAGTCCACATCCTCACGGAACTTCAACATATTTTTGGAGAGGAGATCATCCCACAATCAATGATACATGAAGGGTTCATGTCTGCCCGATATCATGATGCTGGGAAATCACCCATTTCTCAAATCTCCGACGAGGATGTGAGTGCTCTTTTGTGTCAGGAAAATGCTGCGTCCAGGGGAATTGGGCAAACGGCCATAGTGAGAATGGGCGATGCTATCCGTACTACGACGTATGAACGAAGAACGGATGGCACCGTGCGGCAGCCACGTTTTCTCTCAACGGTATTTGGGTTATCGAACAAGGCTGATGTACAACGCGTTCTACGGGGGAAGCACCAGAGACTCACATCAATTGATCCACGTACAGTTAACTGGGTTGCATTTGCGCTCGCTATCGCAGATCTCGATGGTCCAGGGATCGATGGGCCGGAGACGGCAGAAGCGACATCAGCATCTTTTTTTCTAGAACTAAACCCTCGGATACATGCACTCGTCGTGGCTGGTTTGCCACTACCGATAGAAGATCAAGAAGCCATGATCACATGGCTAGATGGACAAACGTCGTTTTATACTGATCGACAAAAAGAGCTCGATCGCGAGTGGACATGGATAGCACAGATCAAGATGACCCCAGAGCAGCGACAGGAGATCGAGCGCATTCGTCAGGAGCATCACAATATATATGATGCGTCGATTAAACGGATAAATGAGGCGCATGGGGTACTGTCTGAGGCACTTTCGCGTGGCGAAGAACTCGCGATCCGTACCTGGTTTGCCTCCAACATATATCCGCCATCAGATAAACGCATACATTGTTAGCGATGTATCTATCGCGGGAAACAGAAGCAAAACAAACCGTGCAAGTATAGGGAGAAAGTGCTACTATAGGGTATTATGACTCCAGTGATTGAGCTATGTGATCTTCCGAGAACTGGTAGTAGGGAATTTGGCCAGCTTCCACCAGAATTTGACGATGAAGAACGCTTTCATCCAGTCGCCATGCTCGTGCTAGCGACACCTGATCCACTCAGAACTGACCTATCATTTGCTGAGGAGTTACGTATTGCATTTTCGGCTGAATATGGATCTGATCCCTGGATAGTGACCACGTCACCAGCAGAATTACCACCCCCTCAACTGGAACAATGGATAAATGAACGCACATCTACTGGATTAGGATTTCCGGTGGTATTCGTATCGCTCAATAATCCTCCTGATGTCGTCCTTCCCTACGCACGTGTGTTGCAAGAGGCCCAGCGAGATACACAGTTGGTCATTTTGAGTCCAGAGAGTCTTGATTTCCAAGGATGGTTAAGTTTACACGGTGTTCCACATACCGTACGTCAAACACCTGACTTTCGTACGCCCGAGTCGCGGACAAAAACGATCGGAAGCCCAGAATATTGGTTTTTTAAAAATCTTGAGACATCGATGGGATCTGCTATGGGTGAACCCTCATAAGCTTCATGCGTGCATACGCGGTCGTGTTCGTGGTATACATACATCACGCCTCCCACCACATCGTATGACACCTGTTTCCATGATCGAACGAGAGGGTGGCGGAAACCAGCCTCAAATGCGGATCCTTACTCCTGATGAAGGACGGCAATTCTATAGGGCTACTGAGATTACTGCTTCGATCCGACGTGGGGATTTTGATGATTTATTTTATCCAATTCCCGGTGAACATAGTCTATATGCGGCGCCTCTCGTAGATCGAACGCTCCTTGGGCACTTGGGTGCTGTCGTTTCGTCACCACTACAAGGAACGACCACAGACTCTATCTATCCGTCGGGGTGCCTCATTCGTACTATCCATGAGCAGGTCTGGAGTGATCCGCTTGTCGTGGGCATCAGAGGGTTTCCGAGGGGTGTGATGACTAATACCTGGTTCGTGACCGGTTACCCAGAGGATGTTCCGATTCGATTTCCACATATCCCACAGATGGATCCACTATCTGTAAGTGGATCTTTTCGTGTGATCGCGCCGCCCAATAGTCATACATCTGATTTACGACTGGTAGCCTATGGAGGGGAAGCGACGGATCTGTTTGCATCGTCAAAAACACGGATTATACCTGCCGAAGAAGCAAAAAAACGATTGGTCATGCATGACTATCTATCGTCCGCTCGTATGTTTGCTCCTCATTCAGACCACGTATCGCCAATCGCATTTGATGGTCAAATAATGAGTCGGCATCACGTATTTCCACTTATCGGCATTCCACATCGGAGAGTGGGATGTGACCCAGAAATTTCGGAACTCGTTTTGCCCATTCAGGGCGAGAATGGATATAAAGCGCTTCGGTTATGGGTCAAAGGACAGTCCACAGCAGATATGGCCTCGGCACGGCATTGGGTATATGGCGGGGAGATACCGATACATGGCGTCATACGCGGTGTAGTACTCGGCTCCGGGATGATGATTGTGATGAATGACCTGAATGACAAGGCCAGGCCCTGACACTAAATTTGACTATATATGCTGTCAGGGCCTGGCCTTGACAACCCTATAGAACACACAGACATACGACAATAACCGATGAGATTTGTTACGGAGTATGCGCCTTCTCGTGGCGGATTTCGACGATATCATAGGGCATGATGCCAGCAGTTGGCGATGCTACTGCACCATTGATATATGCTGCATACGGTTTTCCCGCTAATCGATGGATACTTTGAACAAATGCATCGACAGTCATTCTGGCCGGGATAATCCATGGATTGATCTTTGATTTTTTATCTCCTTTGTCCGGGCGCTTCGTCAATATGGCGATAGAGCCACTTGGTGGTCGCTCGAGAATCGCAAACAGATGTTCTATAGACGTGAACTCCTTGAAGTATCCAGAATACCGATCTTTAAATAATGCTAGATGTCCCTGTATCCTTCGCCATTTGCGTACTGCTCGTTCTTCTGTGTCGTTGGGTCTTGTGGCACGTGGTTGTATCAAGGGTAAAAGCGATACATTTTCTCCTGTGGTCGTTTCTTCGCTTTGGATAATCACTCGGACACGGACAGAGACCATTTTCTTCCCCCCAGTCTCACACGCGACTTCGACCGGCACTTCGCATATGACGGATGAAAAAAGTGGCTCGTTTAGAATCGTCCGGATTGTACCCCGAGTGGGGATCATCGCATGGGGAAAGCGTGTTCGTAGTTTTCGTGCTATGCGTGTGGCCGTGTGTGGAAAACTGGCATCAGGAGTGCTGATGACGCAGTGAATATAGGGGCTACCATGTTGTACTATAGCAGCCAGATTGGGCACTCTTGGCGTGAGCCCTGTGGATGAAACGTCTTGTTCGGTCAATCCAAGTAGATGCATCATCTCACGTGCTTGTGGTAGTGCTCCAAGAAGTATTGTGCGCGTGTTTTCTAGTGCACGTAGCGTTTTTTTATCATCTACGAGATAGGGGATAGCTAGATCAGCGAGCTCATCTGCCATATCCCACCAGCCGAATCGCTTTGCAAGTGGGACAAAGAGATCGAGTGTTTCTCTCGCATTTTGTTCCTGACTATTTTTACTCATAAACCCAAGTGTTTGCATATTATGGAGTCGATCGGCAAGTTTGATGACGATCGCACGGATTACATCATATTCGACGTCTGTGTCTATCGTCGTATCAGATTCATGATCTGCAGGTCTTGTGATGCCATGCAGTAGGGTTAGACGATAGAGATCTTCCACTTGCTCCTTGGGAGTCATCTTTTTATTTGGTTTCATTTGTATCGAGGCAAATGCTTGGTTGATCCATTCGTCTTGCATGCCGCGTTGTTCCATCATTTTTCGGATGCTTTGTAGCTTGGTCACTAGTAGTACTGGCTCGACGACTCGATCGCCAAAAAGTATGCGGAGTGTACCAGTAAATGTATCCTTCGTATCGGGAGTCGTGCAATCTTCGATCACATCATGAATTACTCCTGCCGCTATCGTCGTCCCATCAACATGGTTTCTTGCAAGTATCAATACGACAGAGAGCGGATGAACGGTATATGGTTCACCTGACTGTCTCTTTTGTAATGCATGAGCGGTTAGTGACATGCATGTAGCCTTCCAAACACGTGACGCATCTTCAGAGTCTAAATATGAAATGCTTGCCTCAATTTGTACTAGAAGGGAGGATTCGCCGGTCACTTCCTGAGATTGAGATCTTGATTGGCTGTCTCTCACTGAAACACATGCATTGAGGCATGCGAGTGCATCATCTTTATCCCACATATGAGGAACGGTGTGTGTATTTGGCTGATCGATTCGTTTCCAAAACTCAGCAAATCGCATGGTATCGAGTGATGGAGGGTGTTCTCTAAAGCCGATGGAAGATCGAGATTCGACCATACGATGTGGTGGCAATACGGCCACGTAGTTTGATGGGTTTGCCACAGTGACTATGTCATGGCGTTATATGCTATGGACATGGATAAAAGATAACATTCAGGACTATTCATTATAGGCTTTTATAGATAAAAAGTAAAAAACCGAAAATATGGGAGAGCATCGGTATATTGGACATGCCAGGAATTACCAAAGTAGGTAGGATCTGCTTGATAGTTCATGTACTATTACTAGTTTCGCTACAGCTATCCAAAAAAACTCGTGATGTCGATGTGTCAATTAATGAAAAACTGGCAAAGCATGAAACGGTGGGGATGCGCTAGAGCGCTCGTTTCATGCTTTGCCGCTACCCCGTCTTACGTTGTTTTTAGGCAGGCAGAAAAGGCCTACCTTTGAATACTCCCGCCAGCACTAGAAGTGCCAACATCGCCAGTACCGCCAGCGCAAATAACGCGCTGATGCGGGCGAGTGTCGGTTCTGGGAG
>CAZQGM010000001.1:0-25395 GCA_964592885.1 uncultured Gammaproteobacteria bacterium | reverse complement strand
GAATCCAGATGTATATCATCACCATTAAATGCCGAATAATGCTTTGGGCTTACATCCATCCCTTTTGAAATGACAGGGTCAGATTCACGTATATCCAGTTGTGGATGAAATCTTGCTCCGTCAGTTCCTTGGATACAATGTCGTGATCCTGGCATATCTGATGGGTGCCAATCACGAGAAAAGGCGATAAACCAATTATTTGCTCGTGCATATGCTATGAGTGTGTTGATCGGCGTGAGAATCGTATCACCATCTGGTACAGGATACGATCCGCCGGGACAAAAGTCGTTTTGAACATCAACGATAATAAGCGCATTAGATTTCATATATATTTACTATGCAAACCAGATAGCATGCTTGCCATATGGAATACCGAGGCGATGGTATGTTGGATCGATGTCGATCCATCTGTCGCCAATGCGTACTTTTAAATACTGATGAATGAAGAAATTTAGAGGAACCACAACTGTTTTGATTTCATCATTAGAAAACTCCCCACTAGCTACAAGGATGGTTCGCATGAGGTGATTAAAGATATTACATGGGATAAATCCAGATTCTCGTCTTCCTATGGGTTCAAATGCGCGGTTGGCATACACGAGCGTTTCCCATCGTCCACCATAGTATCTATCCACGAGTAACTGAAAGGCTGACCTCAAAAAATGCTCTTTTGAAAATGATGCGTTTTTTATCGATGTAACTTCTTTAGCGAGAAATGCAGGGATTTGTTTAGGAACTTCTGGGGTCGTAAATCCGTAATACGGGACGATAAGACGAATCCCCATAAAAACGAGGATGAGGTATAGACAGACTCCTAGTACGAATAAATCCATACTGAAAGTATAATGATATGTATAGTTTTATGCATCTTTGAAACCTGCGACGTATCAAGCACCCCAAAAAATGAAACGATTACTATCTAGTTCACTAATCCTATTAGTTGAAAGTGTTTTCTTCGTATGTATTCCTTTGATCGTGCTTAGTTCGTACCCTCAGCTGTTGATGTACCAGACGGTAGTAGTTGGGATTGGGGTAGGGTATGTATGCGTTATCGCATATCTGGCGAACGCGCATGTACACGATTTCGGTTTACGAAAAGAGCGCTTCATATCTTCGATCAAATCGCTCATTGTGCTGTCGCTAGGCATAGGTCTACTTTTAGTTGCGTTTGGAATAGGAAATATCCGGATTGGCGTATTTCCAGAAATGCTTCAGGGGATCACATCATACGGAAATATTATTGGATTACTTATATATGTTTTTATTTCAGTTCCACTTCAAGAGGTGATTTTTCGAGGATATGTAATTTGGCGTCTTACGAGCATAAGCAATAACCAGTCGCATATAGTATGGATTTCCGCCGTAGTATTTGCACTCATGCATGTACCATTTGGCAATTGGTATGTCGTCGGAGTTGCACTGATTTTTGGGCTATGGTCTTCTAAAGTATATCTTCGAGATCGAAATATCTATGCCATCATGATATGTCATGCGCTTATCGGAGGAGCAGAGATTATTCGGCAAATTTTATTATCGTGACGGTGCTACTATGTATCACGATTCGAATCGTGATACATGTCTACACTGGTAATATGGATCACTTCGAGGATCCATATATGCATAGGCTAATAGTGTCTACGAAGGAAAACGTTATCGTCCTGATTCGACCAAGGCATCGATAAGCGGAGCCAGGGGAGTAGAAGCTACCCCCGAGACAGAATCTCCTGCGCCATAATACACAAGTAGGTCGCCGTTGAGTACCACATTACCACACACAAATACCGTGCCTGGTCGCATGCCGCTGGTTTCATATGGCATTTCCGGTTCTAGGAGTGGATACGGTAGCTTTCCGATGATGCGTGATGGATTCTCAAGGTCTACAAGAATTGCACCTATCCGATACATAAAATCGGTTTTTGAGATAGCGTGATAGGTCAGTAACCATCCACGGTCAGTCTTGATAGGTGTCCCACCGAGACCAATCTTTTCATTATCCCATCCAAATATTGATGGAGACATCATAATTTCTCCTCGGATGAATTTACCATCGGTGAAATCAAGCGAGTCCACATAGTCAATCCACATGTGCGGATTAAATCGGTGGATGATGCAGTACTTTCCATTAATTTTTTCTGGGAAGACGCAATGATCTTTGTCATCAATCCCAGGTGGGGAGATGAGGACTGATTTAGTAAATTTCCACCGCTTAGAAAGAAAATCATCAACCTTTATCGTTGTGAGTGCACACCGTGGTGGATTATTCCCATCAAATGCGCAGTAGCAAATGATGTAATCATCGCCAATTCTTGTGATGCGCGGATCCTCAGCGCCAGAATTCCCTGGATGATATTTAAGTTCAAACGGTTCGCGTGGTGTATAGATCGGGTAGTCAAGACGCTCGGATAGATGGAATCCATCTCGTGATGAGGCATATCCCACGACGGACGTATCATCCTTTCCCATAGCACGATATAGAATGTGAACTTTTCCGTCTTCATAGATGGCTGAAGGGTTAAATGTTAGTTTACTCTCCCATGTATTTCCTTCAATCGGAAGGAGAAATGGATTACCTTCATACCGTGTCAATCTAACTCGATGTTCGTTTGGTGGAAGCTCGGGTTCGGTCATGATCTTGAGAAGCTTGGGCATCGAAAGCTCCGCTTCACAGATAGTCGTATCCGCCGCTCCATAATAGATACAGAGCGTGGTGCCTTCAAGAACTGCACAGGTTGGAAAAATACAGTTCGTGACTGTGCCAGCTAGTTCGTACGATTTTTCAGGAACTAACAGCGGCTCCGATGTTCGTCCAATGATTTTTCGGGGGTCTTCAAGGTCCAGAAGTACCGCTTCGATAGCAAATATCCGACTATCACCTTTGAAATAATTATGGATATAGGAGTAGATGAGGATCCATCCTTGTGGTGTCTTGATGGGTGGTCCACCAACCTCCACATGATCATGCACCGAACGTTGGATAGGAATGGTATGTTCATCGATATGTTTGTACCACTCTTTCCATTTATCTTGATCCCACATGTCTTCCTCACGGTCAAATGTGGCAATCGAAATTTTTGAGGGTGGGAGATCAGTATCAGCTGTAAGGATAGCAGTGAATTTTCCATTAATTTTTTCTGGAAATAGTGCCATGGCTTTAGCGTTAAATGGCGTGACGGGGTGCCGTGCATCAATCGTCTTCATGTCTTTAGTCGTGGCAACCGCTACTTTGATACCTTCGGCACCAAATGGAAATGTGGAGAGCGCAGTATAAAAGATATAATAGGTATCATCGATTTTTGTGATACGCGGGTCTTCACATCCATACTTTTCCCATTCTTCTTCTGGTTTGATCAGTTGTCGACGTTTATCAAACCGTATACCGTCGTGGCTTTCTGCAAAACCGATTGAAGAGATAGAAATTTCCCTATTTGCATACCGAGTTTTTTCTGCGGCTGCTCGATACACCATGTAGTACAGATCGTCATTTTTAGCGATACATCCATTGAAGGCACCCAGTGCTTCCCACGAAAGTTCCGAGTAAAAAAAAAAAATAGGATTGAGCTGGTGACGTCGTACTACAATCATGATCTCTCCTTTTTGTCTGAAGTATATATTACAAACCCATGTGCACCGGTTCCAAGTGTGTCGTGCCGTGTGTCACCAGTTCATCTAAAAATTCGTCCATATGTGCTTGGGCCGCGCATACCACCATGTCGGCGCCACCATAATAGACAAATAATTGGTCTCCAACTTGAGCGGCTCCGCATGGGTACGCTACCCCATATTTCATGCCCTCATTTTCGTAATGCATATCTGGGGAAAGGATTGGATTTCTGGATCGAAATAGCACCTTGGATGGGTCGTTTTGATCCAAAATCATGGCACCCATTTTATACCGGTTACTTTCCTGTTCACCGACTGAATGATAGATAAGTAGCCATCCGTATTTCGTCTTGATAGGAGGCGCACCTGCTCCGATTTTTCTGGAATCCCAACTAGTTCGCCTGGGATGGATGATGGCATCACCATTGTATTTGAGGAATTTTGTTTCTCCATCAAAATCTAGATCATCGAGATAATCCACAAGCATATTTGGATAAATTCTGTGGTACATGACGAATTTGCCATTTATCTTTTCAGGGAAGAGAACACAGTTTTTATCGATGACTCCTGGCGGCGAGATGAGGATTGGTTTAGCCCATGTCCACTTTTTCTCGACAAAATCTTGGGATTTGATTGATGTAAGTGCTACTCGGGGTCCGCTCCACCCATCATACGCAACATATGTCATATAAATCGTATCGCCAATTTTCGTAAGTCTCGGATCTTCAACTCCTCCAGCACCACCGCCACCGGACACATACGAGCCGACCGTCATACCCTCAGGGATGGTCGTAAACTGTGGGGCGTGTCCTTCAAAGGCTTCGGTTGGGACATAGCATGGTTCAGCTAAACGCTCGTCAATATGTACGCCATCACTGCTGGACGCATAGCCAAGCATCGACCGGTCATGGTCACCTATTGCACGATATACGAGATGGACTTTGCCATCTTCGTAAATAGCAGCTGGATTAAATACTGCTTTTGATTCCCAGAAATGATCAGCGATTGGTTTGAGAATTGGATTCTCTTTGATTCGCTTCAGGAATAAAAATGAGATATTTTTTCGATCACTGAGAATCTTTTCGATAGGTGTATGGAGGATCGTAAAAATGCTACCGTCGGATTCCCAAAATGAGAGAAGTGAAGATCCGAGTTCTGCGATACCAATTGGTGTCACCGGTTTCTCTGTCCAGTGATCGGTTTGTTCCCAAATGGTCTGCTTGGATGTCCAGATGAGTTTACGAGGATTATTTTTATCGACAAGGGCAGTATTGATAGCATAAAAATGATTGCCGTGCTCCGTTCGCTTGACGTAGTACAAAATGACGATGCCCGCATCTGTCCGTTTGATAGTTGCCACGGTCAAATGAGCGTTGTCAAAATGCTCTGGCATCCGTGCAATGATTGGATTTTTTTCTGTCAACCAATGTCGCATGTCATGAGAAAATGCGACCTTGATAGATTTTTCTCCAGAGAAAAGCACCGCCTGGTCATCGATCATCGTGTCAGGAGTAACCATCGATACTTCTGGATTTGCGGAAATTTTCCCAAGCTTTGTCCATGTCACCAGATCGATAGAAGTGGCCAAACACATATGCGCCTGGTGATTGGGGTTTATTTTGTAGACCAACACGTACTGGTCACGGATTTTTGATATGCGGAAATCAGAACATTTACTCAAATCTTCGGTATCGGAAGCAGACGTTTTGATACTAAATACATTTCCCGTTGGCGAGAAAGACGTACCATCAGTACTTTTATCGATATTCGGTGTAGCGGTTCCATTGTCAAATTTAAGATAGTAGAGGTAGACAACCGTACCAGTAGAATAGACGCCGAGTGCTTTAATTCCGGTTGATGGGTTGTGCGGCAGAGTTTCGGACATACAAACGTTTTTCTTCTAAAGAAATGTTATAAATACTGACAAAATAGGCCTCAAAAGATGCCTATATCCATCATAGGTATCAATGCCTAACATTTGCAAGGAGTAAAAGAATATAGGATAGAATATTTAGTTGGTAACGCTTTGCCAGAACAAAATACCAACTGAAGCAGCCATAAAAACGGTTGTAAGTACGCCGACGACATATAAGAAACGTGGGGTTGTTTTGTTGCCGACAATACGATGGTCGTTGGCAAGCTTCAAGATGAGAATGAGAAGTGGGACAGCAAGGATCCCATTTACGACTGCCGAAAAATAGAGTGCAGCCATTGGCTTAATTCCGGTAAGCATCAACAGAGCGCCACTCACTGTTGCTAGTATGATGGCTATATAAAACCATTTCGCTTTCCGAAACGGTTTTCCGAGTCCTTCGGCTTTCCCAAAAAGCTCCGCAATTGCATATCCTATGGCGCCAGCCATAACGGGTACAGCTTGAAGGCCAATACCAATGATACCGAGTGAAAAAAGGAGATATGCTCGATCGCCAGCAAATGGTTTGAGCGCGAGCGCTGCATCCCGTGCAGTATCAATAGAGTGAACACCGTGACTCCAAAGTGTGCTTGCGGTCGTCAGGATGATAAAAAACGTGATAAGATTTGAAAAAATCATCCCAAACCATGTTTCGCGACGCATCGAAAGAATATCATTTTTCCTCATATGAGGACGTCTGTTAAAATCATGTGTTTCACCTTTAAGGATCTCTTCTTCCACTTCTTGTGATGTTTGCCAGAAAAACATAAAGGGTGTAATCGTAGTGCCGACAAAGCCGATCATGGTCATGAAAAATTGAGGAGACAACGTAAACGTCGGAATAAGTACGTTTTTTAAAATGAGTCCCCAAGGTTGGGACGTAACGAGTGCGGTTACTGGGTAGACGAGTAAAAATGCAGAAAGGCCCAATAGAATCCGAGCATATATCCGATACGGGACAAATACTTCTAAGATGATAATGATAAGTGAAAAACCAAGTAACCCCCAGATCCAAGGAAACGAGACCAGATCGCTCATAACTTCTGCCATGACCGCGAGATCAGCTCCAATATTTAGGATTGTCGCGACCAGAAACAAAAGAACCGCAATTGTAGCAAACGGACGACCCCATCGGTCGCGTACTATTCGTGCAAGTCCTTTTCCGGTGATGAGACCTAGTCGTGCCGACATTTCCTGCACTGCCACCATTCCGGGGAGAAGCCAGAGGGAGAGGAAATTTAGCTGATAGCCATACTGTGCGCCGGCGATCGAATATGTCGCGATTCCAGATGGGTCGTCATCTGACGCACCGGTGACCAGTCCAGGTCCGAGCGTTTTAAAAAAATTGACAGCGTTTCGTATGGCTGATCGCATATAAAATCATAGTATCATGAACGCTCTTTTGATATGTACACTATTTTGACTATTCACAATTTGTCATAAGTAGTTTACCCTCTGTTAGTTGCATCGTGCACATTATTTTTATAAAAACCCTAGAGGGGTGTAGTAAATATCACAATAATAAGGATAGCGATATAATCGAAAGTACATACAGCTGACACAACACTATGATCATTGAAGTTGTATTTGATGTAGAAACAAAAAAATTATTTTCTGATATTTCATCAGATGATCCAGGTATGCTTGGTGTGTCGGTAGTTTCTGCATATCGCAGAATCCTCAATAGCTCATATGAAGAAGTTTCAGGAGAAATGAAGAGTTTTTGGGATCCAGAAGTGCCACAGTTCCCTCAAATCTCCACTATGTGGCCATGGTTTGAAGAGGCTGATCGTATCATCGGCTTTAACACACGACATTTTGATATCCCTGCACTTCGGACATACTATCAAAACGATTTTTCGAAACTGAAACACTTTGACATTATGGATGTCGTTCGGGCACGTATCGGACGAAAGCTCTCATTAAACGCTCTCGTGACTGATTCACTAGGGGAGCATAAAACTGATGTTGGCACCAATGCAGTATTATATTGGGCGGAGCGCACCGCAGAGAGTCTGGCAACGCTTAAGCATTACTGTGAGGCTGATGTATCACTTACACGAGATTTGTATGATTATGGCAAGAGGAATGGGTATCTTCGATATACAGACAAATGGAATAATAAAACGATGATTGAAGTAGATTTTTCCTATCCACCACCACCTGCGGCAGAAGCGCAGATAGGGCTTTTCTAACGTATGGATACAGGATCTCACCATATACAGGTGCCATCAAAACCAATTCACTCCGATGCAATAGGGACGGATCTGATGGATGCGCTTCGTCCATGTCCTTCATGTGGGACGACAATCTTTGGGGCGCCTGGAGATCGTGAGACCCGGTGTCCATGGTGCGGACATAAAAATCCATATTGCTCAGACTAGGTAGATGTCGGATTTAAGATCGTAGATAAAATGATGGTAAGTCAGGGATATAGAAAAGTACGTATTGATGGAAGGCTTGGAATTTTTTTTATCCATTCGTTTTCACTTGCTACCGTGTGATCCTACACAATCCATCCTAATCGCTTTGATGGCTAAGAACATAGGAAACTCTGCCCGGCTGCGATTTTCCATTGATGCAGAGGACCCCACGCTTGTTTTTGGTGATATCCATTCTTCTATTTCCAGAATCGAAAAATGATAGGTATGAAGCCAATGGGAATATGATGAGATTGGAAAATGGTATGTCCATGTAACCGGCGACGCACCTCCAGTTCCGGGATGCATAGTGATAGGAATTGATATTGGTGAAAGATATCGATTAATACGACGGTATTGGAGTTTATTCTGTTCATCTATGCCCCAACTAGACTGTCGTGGGATGCGGAAACAAGGATGGTTGATAACGATGAAAAATATGCCATGTTCGATAATGTGGTCATATGCATTTTTGATGACGGCTTCAGGGGACTCAATGTTATCAAGGGTCAGTATACAGGCAATGTGCGAATATAGACTGGCGCCTAGTGGAAGTGGCTTCGTTATGTCAGCGGTAAAATATCGGTGTTTTTTATTGGTATCTCGCTTTACCGCACTCCCCACAAGTGACTGAGCGATATCAATTCCTGTATATGGAATATCTGGGTTAATCGCTCGGGCAAGTATCCCTTGGCCACATCCTAGATCTAGCAGAGAAGATGCACGATCAAGTCCAAGTAGTTTCAGCGTCTTTGGGATGACAATCTCCCGATGAGTAAAATCCCCAGATTTTCCGAGGCTTGCGTCATACCATCCGCTGACCGGTTGCCATGATGTTTGTTTCATGATGGCATTGTTTCTATAAGATTTTTAATTTTCGGTATAAGAGGTTCTGTAGCCTCAACGCCTTTTTGTATAAATGTTTTCCCTTCATGCATCTCAGTGATAAACGTTTTTTGGATTTCTGGTGTGATGATGATATCGCTCCCAGCAGATGTGCGTAGTCCGAGATGATATCGCAAAAGATCGAGTGTTGCGATGCCGGTCGAAAAAGGATTTTGCCTCTCATTTTTTTTAGATCCAATGTCAGAAAAAAATCCTGCATCGAGATTGACAGCAATTGTGATATCCACACCGAGTGAGCGCGTGATGTCGTCTGGGACTGGATCTGATGTGCCGCCATCAACAAGTTGTTTTCCATGGTATGGCACTGCTGAGACGATAGTTGGTATGGCACAGCTGGCAATAATTGCAGTTGATAGTTTACCAGTGCGAATGGGTACTGTTGCTCCACTTCTCATGTCGGTCGCGACCGCTACAAAAGGAGAGTGTAATGATTCGATCATCGTACCATGAAGCTGTTTTTCCAAGAAATCAACTATTTTTTCACCTCGAATGATACCTGTTGACCACGTAAAATCAGAGACAATTGATGCAAGTTCCCAGTAAGAGATAGAGAGGGCGAAATTTTCTACTTTTTCTATATCCTCAAATGCGAGATAGAGTCCGCCAACCAGTGAACCGACACTCGCCCCGACGATAGCATCAATAGGGATACCATGCTTGAGGAGTGTTTTTATGACGCCAATATGGGCAAATCCTCTGATGCCTCCGCTTCCAAGAGTTAACCCGATTGTTTTTCGTTTTAAATCCATACTTACTATGATTATACGAGATTGCTTGCTACACTTACACTATGCCTGCCAAGGATGACTCATCTCTAGATAGTGGACTATCACGTCAAGAAGTTGCGCGCCTATATAAGGAATCAGGGCCTAACGAACTTCCAAAAAACGGAAAACATGGACTTGTAGCTATCATTAAAGAAGTGCTATTTGAGCCAATGCTTTTTTTACTTCTGGCGTGTAGTGGTATCTACTTGGCGATTGGCGACAGGGCGGAAGCAATCCTTCTTTCTGCATTTGTTGGATTTGTCATAGTGATAACTTTTGTGCAACGGTATCGAGCAGAAAAGGCTCTCGAGTCACTTCGTGAATTATCAAGTCCTCGCGCGCTGGTCATCCGGGAGGGGGAAAAGAAACGCATACCTGCTCGTGAACTAGTCGTGGGGGATATTATCATCACAGAAGAAGGGGATAGAGTGCCAGCAGACGCTGTCGTACTTCAATCTCGTGACTGCATGGTGAACGAATCAATTTTGACAGGTGAATCAGTTGCTGTATCAAAAGTTCCATGGGATGGATCTGCTCTTTCAAATATGACGGGTGGGGAAAAGACATCGTTACTTTTTGCGTCAACAGTCGTCATTCGGGGATATGCAGTCGGTCGAGTACGCGCGATTGGCGTACAGACAAATGTTGGAAAAATTGGAGCATTACTTAGATCTATTCACCCAAAAAAAACACACCTGGAACGGGATATTGCACACCTTGTCCGGCAGACCGGAATTCTTGGGATGATTGTGTGTGTGATTGCGACTGGGTTAGTGTTCTTTCGAAGTGGAATGATTAGTGAGGCTATTTTGACTGGGCTGGCGCTTGCTATGACCATGCTCCCACAAGAGCTTCCGGTCGTTCTCATGATTTTTTTAGCACTTGGTGTATATCGCCTATCAAAACGATCAGTTCTGACAAGACGTATGCCAGTGATTGAAACACTTGGATCAGTCACCGCGCTTTGTGTAGATAAAACCGGGACGCTGACAGAAAACGCTATGCGGGTGGCTACGATATATGATGGCATCCATTCGATGACAATTTCTGATTCATCGGATATCTCAACTTCAGTTGCAGCATCACATGTACTTACTACCGCACGTATGGCATGTGATAGTCACTCATCAGATCCCATAGATGAGGCAATTACGGTTGCAAGTCATCATATAGGGATACATCGTCGACACACGTATACCTTTAAAGAAGCGATACATGTATCTGTCCCATTTAGCCGCGCATTTGAGTATGATATCGATGGATCAAGGAAAAAATATATCGTCGCAAAAGGCGCACCAGAATCGATCATAGATTTGTGCACCGGCTCAAAAAAGCAAAAAGCACTTCTATGTGAAACCGTTGTCGATTTAGCCTCAAAAGGGTATCGAGTTATCGGTGTCGCAGATGCGACGAGAGAAGGAGTCAAAAAACCAGTCACCTATACGTTCGTGGGGTTAATAGCATTTGATGACCCCATCAGAAAAGAAGCCAAACAATCGATAGAGCTATGTCACAACGCAGGAATACGCGTCATCATCATCACTGGAGATAATCCTGCAAATGCCAGACATGTGGCACTTCATGTTGGAATTCCATCAGAAGAAATCGGCACAGGTGATCAGTTAGTTGGAAAAACACCTAAACAGATTGAAGAACTAGTGACCCGTATATCAGTATTCGCTCGCATACTCCCAGAACAAAAACTCAGTCTCATAGAGGCACTCAAACAAAATGGAGAAATCGTTGGAATGACAGGAGACGGTGTCAATGATGCCCCCGCACTAAAAGCAAGTCATGTAGGCATCGCGATGGGAAAACACGGCACGGACGTTGCTAGAGAATCATCATCACTTGTTCTTTTGGATGATAATATCGGATCAATCACCGATGCCATACGTACTGGTCGGACGATATATGACAACATCGTGAAAGCTGCATCATTCATTCTTTCTGTCCATGTGCCAATTGCAGGACTGGCGATCGTCCCTGCGCTATTCGGGACGCCGATGATTCTTTTACCTGCTCATATCGCGCTTTTAGAATTACTTATAGATCCATCGTGTTCTGTCGTTTTTGAAGCAGAAAGAGAAGAAGGAAATATCATGAGACGAAAACCTCGTCCAGTTGGGAAGCGGCTATTTAATCGACGTGATCTTCTCTTGAGGTTCGCGCAAGGTGGTGTATCGCTTGCGTCAGTCTTGATCGTCTATTTTATGCTTGTACAGCTTGGCGTGACAGAAGATGGTGTTCGCGGTGTAGCGTTTATGTCACTTTTATCAGCAAACATTGCGCTTATCTGCTCAACGATCGTTTGGGGACCACAAGGGACAATCATCTCAGCATGGGGTAATAGTAAATTTCGCATCCTCGTGGGTGTCCTTGTATTGGTCGTAACCGCATTGTATGCTGTTCCTATATCACAAACGGTATTTCACATGAGCCTGCCCTCAACGATATATCTCATTGCACCCGTATGGACGTTTCTTAGTACGTACATTGGAGCGGAAATAGTTGAGCGGTTCGAAACAAATATCACTAGAAGTTAAGGAGGAATATATGGTGACCATAGGACAAAAAATCGCAGATTTCGAGGTTGATGCATTTGTGCGCAACTCCATCACAAAGTGGAAATTAAGTGACCAAAAAAACAAATGGGTGCTCCTCATGTTTTACCCTGCAGATTTTACATTTGTTTGTCCAACTGAATTACAAGAGGCTCAGGAACGATACGCAGAATTTAAAGAGCTTGGAGCAGAAATCGCAAGTGTCTCAACTGACACTGTATACGTGCACAAAGCATGGCATGATGCATCACCAGCAATTGGTACGATCGAGTATCCCATGCTTGCCGATCCGGCAGGATTTATCGCGCGGCAATTTGGTACATATATCGATGCGGAGGGCGTGGCACTTCGTGGAAGTTTTTTGATTGATCCAGAAGGAATCCTCATGGCCTACGAGATTCATGATAACTCGATTGGTCGTAGTGCTGCCGAAATGCTCCGAAAACTTCAAGCTGCCAAGTACGTTCGAGAACATAAAGGAGAAGTATGCCCAGCTAGTTGGAAACCAGGCGCAAAGACATTAAAACCAGGCCTTGATCTTGTTGGAAAGTTATAAATAATCCGAGGGGGGCAATCCTCTCATGGTAGGGCATATGAAAGATATCAGCGATGCCGTGTCGGGTTTTGTGATGTTGATCGTGGTTTTTTCTCTGGTTACCTCGATTCTTCTTTTATCCCGTTCGACATTTTTACCAGTTGTTGATCAGTGGATTATCGATGTGATTCGATCGAATCGGATCACACTTGATATAAAACAGCTTCCGACGAGTCAGCCATGTTGGTCAGGATATCAATGCTTGTCGGGATACTGCATAAAAAAAGGAACAATCGACGAAATGACATTTTTTTCAAGTGGCGTCTGTAGGTCACATAGTCGCGAGAAGGGGTGTATGACAGAAATTACCTTAGGTCTCACGACGCGCTCAATATGTGGTGATTAAAACGAGCATTTTTCTTCGGATCGATACGGTCACTTCAGCAAAACAAAAAAGGCAAATAAACACGCAATAATAATTCTGTATATCGCAAAGACTGTGAAGTCATGTTTTTTGACATACGTCAAAAAAACCTGTACTGATATCCATGCCGAGATAAATGCACATGCGCTTCCAACACCAAGAAGTGACCATTCAGATGCGGTAAACGAAAAGTTGGTTTGAATAAGATCCATGAGTGTAGCGGCGGCCATAGTTGGGATGGAGAGTAAAAAAGAGAATTCAACTGCAGAAGATCTAGAGAGTCCAATTCCCATACCGCCAACAATTGTTGCAGCGGATCGGGAAACTCCAGGGATAACAGAGAGAGATTGGAAAAGACCAATGATACCTGCCTTCGGAATGGTTAATGCATCCATGGATATTTCCGAGTGCGTCTTTCTTGTCCTATCGATGATAAAAAGAAGTATTCCACCAACCCCAAGGCTCACGACTGTGATCCAGGCGTTTCCGAGAAGGATGTGTTTAATAAATTTATATAAAACCGCTCCAACGACCGCCGTGGGGATGAATGCGGCGAGCGTAGGGATGAGAATACGCGGGTTTTTGATCACTGTTTGTATGTATAGAAGTCCAACAGCGAGAATAGCAGCTAGTTGGACGATGATCACAAAGCTTTTGACAAATTCTGTTTGCGGTATCGAAAAAAGCCTAGATGCGAGAATCATATGGCCGGTTGATGATATCGGCAAAAATTCTGTAATACCTTCTATACATCCCAGAAGTATTGCGTGTGCGTACGTCATAGTTTTGTAATAGTATCACGGTCCATTTCATGCGTATATGACGTGCATGGATAGTCTATTGTGTTGGTTTATCGATTTCACGAAACGTAGCCTTTTATCAGCCTGTATGATACACTTTCCCATGTCTTTTGGTGTTAAATACCTAATGTGCACCTTGTAAGGAAATAGTAAAAAGATTTTTTTTAAAACGTTTCCTACGTATAGCCACATTTGACTGTTTACCCATCCCAAAAAAGGCAACGGTAATAAAAGAAAGGGGGATTTTTATATGAATCTCTTTGTTGGTAACCTCCCATACGCATATGATAGTGCGAAACTCGCTGAGTTTTTTGCCGGAGCGGGCGCAGTCGTATCGGCCAAAGTGATCTCAGACAAATACACTGGTCGGTCACGCGGATTTGGATTTGTCGAATTTGCTACGGATGAAGAGGGAAAAAAAGCGATTGAGATGTTTAATAACACTCCAATCGATGGACGACCACTCGTCGTTAACGAAGCCCGTCCACCAAAGACGGCATAATTTAATTTCTAAAGAAGATAATCAAAAAAGCCGCTAAAAGCGGCTTTTTTTTGATGGACGCAATCTACTAGCCAGTAGCTAACAAGTATGGAATATCTATCTTCTCTTCTGTCTTCCGTCGTCTATCTTCTATCCTCTCCCTATCTCCCTATCCACTGACTACTGTCCCGGTGTTGGAGATGGGGATGGAGAAGGAATGGGAACACAGCGTCCTCCAACAGGTTCGGTTCCTTTTGCAAAAAATTCTGGCCGGTTGAAATAACATGGCAACGAAACAACTGTTTCTGGTCTAGCAATGACTTCGTCTTCTTTATTTTTCAGAAGTTCGACCATCATGTCATGCCATATCGGGGCCGCACCGGTTACGCCCGATGTAAGATATGGATTCATCGGAGTATTATCGTTGTTGCCGACCCATACGGTGGTTACGTAGGACGGTGTATACCCAACAGTCCAATTATCTCGCTTATCATTGGTTGTACCGGTCTTAACAGATACTGTTTTTCCAGGGATAACGAGACTTGATGAAGGACCAAATGCGGGTGTACGTGCCACATTATCACTCAGGATATTTCCCATGATCCATGCGACTTCTGGTTTGACAGCCTGATACCCATATCGAATGGAATGTTTGACTAGTGTTCGTCCCGTATAATCACTCACTTCCAGGATAGGATCAAGTGTCACACGGACTCCATTATTTGCAAGCGTTCCAAATACAGTAGCCATTTCGAGCATGGTCACTTCTCCTCCACCAAGTGTGAGAGATAAACCATATCGGCTGGAATCAGTCCATGATTCGACACCCATTTGCTTTGCCTTTTCGATCATAGCTGGCACTCCGTATTTTGCTATGAGTTTGACTGCCGGAATGTTGTATGAATTAGCAAGTGCATATCTCAGTGGTGTCTGTCCATGAAACTTCCCATCATAATTGACCGGGACGTACGGTGGGCTTCCTGGTTGGGAATATGAGATGGGTGAATCATCGATTGGTGTAGCTGCGCTCATGCCGTTTTCGAGTGCCATCGTATATGTGACGACCTTGATTGATGATCCTGGTTGTCGCATAGATGTGGTGACGTTGACATTCCCGTCACGACTGCTATCAAAGTAATTTCGTGACCCAATCATCGCAAGGATCTCTCCAGTTTTAGGATTCGTTACGAGAGCTGCCCCATTACCGACATTGAGCGATGCGAGGGATTCGATGTTACGGGTGAGAATTTCCTGCATGGTATCTTGGATATTTACGTCAAGCGAGGTGGTGACCCGTAATCCTCCTCGTTCGACGAGTCTGGGTCCAAATTGCTTTTCGAGGATGTCCCGGATATACATGACAAAATGTGGAGCTCGGATCGATACTCGTGGTTCGACAAATTTGATTTGTTCAGCAAGAGCATTTTGTGCTTGTTCTTTCGTGATATACCGATCTTCCACCATGCGTCTAAGCACTTCATATTGGCGATTAAATGCCTTTTCTGGATGAGTTCCAAATGGGGAATAGTCAGTCGGCGCTGCTGGAAGCCCTGCTAACAGCGCTGCTTCTCCAAGTGAGACGTCCTTGATGGATTTACCAAAGTATGTGCGACTCGCTGCTTCTACACCCCAAGATGTTCCTCCATAGGGTACCTGATTGAGATACATTTCAAGTATTTGATCTTTTGTATAGAGTCGCTCGGACCAGAATGCGAGAATCACTTCTTTGATTTTTCTAATAACCGTCTGTTCCCGGGAAAGTAGTGCTGTTTTGATCAATTGTTGGGTCAGGGTCGATCCACCTTGAATTTGCTTTTTTATAAGTATCTCACGAAGTGACCGCGTCATCCCGGTCACGGAAAACCCGATGTGATGATAAAATTCTTTGTCTTCTATTGCAATCGTTGCCTGTTTCACTATATCCGGAATCTCTTTGAGCGGAACGGGGGATCTGTTTTGATCTGCATAAATTTCATACAGAAGTACGCCATTTCGATCAAAAATTTTTGTCGATGTCTCAAGATCTCGACGAGTCAAAAGCTGTGGATTGGGCAGCTCAACAAGCCATCGATAGGTAGTATATGGGATAAAGACAAAAATAAGTGCAAACCCGATTCCCAAAATGAACCCTGGGATGCGAAATTTTCGCTCCTGATTTTTCTTTGATACTTTTTTGATAGCACTACTTCGAGTCTGACGCGGATACGAATAATAGGGAAGCGAAGCGTTTGATGGAGTGTTCTCACTCGTTTTGTGAGCTCTGAATATGCTACCAAGGTTGCTGATCTGATGTATACAACGAGAGAGCGTCGTTTGTAAAAACTGAATAAAACGAGTATTTGTCGTCTGCGCGAGCGTTTTTGTGTGCACGAAAAAAGAAAGAACCTTGCCAAGATTTCGGATGGTAAGGTCGCTGATTCTATCGAAAATGTCTGACTGTTCGGGACTAGGCATAGCTTTGGCGTTTATATCATACGGCTGTAGCATCAACAAGGGGTTGATTTAGACCGTCAATACGGGATAAATACTGGTTTTTCCGCGGGATGTTGGCAGTCGATGCAGTACTGTGAAAGTGGATCCTTGAGTATGAGCCGGTCCTGCATTTCAATATTATCTGTCTGACCAGGGCGCGCAAGGTCTCCAGTGGATTTATCAATTGCGACATTTTGCTTCAAGTTTTCGGTCATGGTCGGCTCGGTTCCTTTGATGAAATATTCAAATCGAATAGGACACCCTTTATCTGGTCCATCGGGTGTTGGTGGCAATAGTCCTGAGACACTACAAATCTGTTTGCCCACAATGCCATCTGGTTGTTTTGGCCAGATATCTGGTTTGTCACGAAGTGCATATTTCATGAGTTTGTTCCATATTGGTGCCGCGCCAGTGACGCCTGATGTAAGACGACTCATGGCAGTATTATCGTTGTTTCCTACCCACACTGCGACAAGCACTTGTGGAGTGAACCCAATGGTCCAGTTATCTCGTAAATCATCCGTCGTGCCTGTCTTTACCGATACGGCGTGTCCGGGTATGACAAGGCTTGATGCTGGCCCAAATGCATCTTGGCGTGCATTATTATCAAGTAACATATGAGACATGATAAACGCTGTTTCGGTCGATACCGCGCGCGGACCACGGAGGAGAAGTTGGGAAGGGATATCACGATTGAGATTGGGATCTTTATGCTCTTCGAGTATAGAGCCCTTTTTATCAGTGACTTTCAGGATAGAAACTAAATCTTTTCTGATTCCACCATTAGCATAGACTCCAAACGCTGTGGCCATTTCAGTCATTTTTACTTCGCCTCCGCCAAGTGTGAGTGATAAACCATATTTCGACGGATCTGTATACGAGTTGATACCAAATGCAGAGGCAGACGCGACCATATCAGTTACCGTGTTCATCATCATCATTTTTACCGCTGGTATGTTGTAGGAATTGCCAAGTGCAAATCGAAGTTGGACTGGACCATGGAATTTCCAGTCATAATTTTTTGGACAGTAATTACCTTGGTTTTGGACTCCAAAACATGTTGGTACATCCAAAAACATAGTGCCTGCTGTTACCAAACGCCGGTCGATACCGATACTGTAATTAATTGGTTTAATCGAAGACCCCGGTTGACGATGAGCTGTCGTGACGTTGTAACTTCCGGATGGAGTAGCAAAGTAGTCAGTCGATCCGACCATTGCAAGTATCTCCCCGGTTGCTGGTTTTGTGATAAGCGCGGCGCCGTTAGTGATGTTAAAGTTTTTAACGGTTTCTATTTCAGCTGCTACAGTTGCTTGGGCATATTCCTGAAGTGGAAGATCAAGTGTGGTAGTGACTCGCAGCCCACCACGCTCAACAGTAGATAATCCGTATTTCTCTACTAACACCTCTTTGACGTACATCACAAAATGCGGCGCTTTAATCGATGCAGGTTTTGCAAATACTATCGTCTGTTTTTTAGCCGCATCTGCATCTTTTTGAGAAATATATTTTTCTGTAACCATGCGCTCGAGCACATCATGTTGACGTGCATACGCTAGGTCGGGTCGTGATCCAAATGGGGAGTAGAGAGATGGTGCTTGTGGTAGACCTGCAAGAAATGCAGACTCTGCAAGCGTAAGATCTTTGACCGGTTTACCAAAAAACTTTTCTGCTGCTGCCTCTACACCCCACGCAGTGCCACCGTACGGTACTCGATTGAGATACATCTCTAATATCTGATCTTTGTTGTAGGTGAATTCGACCCAATATGCCAAGATTATTTCTTTGACTTTTCGTGTCACGGTCCGCTCTGGTGTAAGAAGTGCCGTTTTGACAAGTTGTTGTGTGATGGTCGACCCACCTTGTAGTTGCTGTTTTAATATCGTGGCAGTGATAGCCCGAAGTATACCTCCGATGGGGTTGACGCCTTTGTGTGTATAAAATTCCTTATCTTCGACGGCAATCGTTGCTTCTCGAAGCTCTTTGGGGATGTCCTTGAGTGGTACGGGGGTGCGATTTTGTTCAGCAAAAATATCAAACAAAAGCGTGCCATGTCTATCAAAAATCTTTGTCGCACTACCGGGTCCCTCCGTCGTAAGCTGCTTTGGTGAAGGGAGATCTTTGAGGATGAGAAAGTAAAAAACTACGATACAAAGAAGCGGTATCGCTAAAAGCACGAGACGAATTCTGGGAGAGACATGATAGAAAAAACGTGTGTTCTCCGCGCTTGATCTTTGTATGATTGGGACTACCTCGGCGGGTGTTTCGGGTATTGGTTCGATCGAAGTTTGCACGACAAGAGCATCAGATTTCTTTTTTGACACTGCTCGTTTTTTTCGACCTTTATCCATGTGAGTAGTTGTATTATATACCCGTGGAAGCTATTACCAATGACAGACTATATATAGTATATAAATCTAGATTATATACGATTTCAGGACAAACTGTCTTTTAGGACGCAGAACGTATATACTGACAATATATCTAGGAGGATCTATATATGTATCTACTACCAGAATTACCGTATGCGTATGAGTCACTTGAGCCGTTTATCGATAGTGAAACTATGCACATTCATCATGATAAACATCATGCTACGTACGTAAAAAATCTCAATGACGCTATCGCATCAGTCACCGATTTATCTCATGTTGCAGTGGAGGATTTGCTAAAACGGATATCCGAAGTGCCGGAATCAATACGACAAAAAGTGATCAATAACGCTGGCGGTCACGCAAATCACTCATTATATTGGGACACACTCGGTGGATCTCATGATCAGGAACCAACTGGGAAACTACGAGAAGCCATCACAGAAACATTTGGAAGCATCGAGGCACTCAAAGAAAAAATGTCCACAGCGGCAGTAGGGCGTTTTGGGAGTGGTTGGTCGTGGCTTGCCGTCGATAACGGCAAACTCGTGACGCTTGATACCGCAAATCAAGATTCACCGATTCTCCAAGGGATGACACCGCTTTTTGGCATTGATGTATGGGAACACGCGTACTACCTTAAATATAGAAATGTCCGGGCAGAGTATGTTTCGGCGATTTGGCATGTAGTGAACTGGCACCGGATAGGGCAATTGTACGATCAGACAATTAATAAACGTGGATGAGATACCCGATAGCAGGTAAGGGATATAACCATCCAACAGTGAAGGTATATAATATGTGGATTATATGCCTCAACATGCCATAGACGTTTCACATCTAACTCGAACATTTCGGGTTCCTATTGTCCCGTCTGGCTTCGTGCAATCACTTCAGTCAGTTGTCCATAGGTCGCATCGTACCGTACATGCGGTTCGTGATATTTCGTTTCATATAGACCAAGGAGAATTGGTGGGATTTATTGGTCCAAACGGTGCGGGGAAGACGACGACCTTGAAGATGCTCACAGGACTCATGTATCCAACGCATGGAGATATATCTGTCATGGGTTTTGTTCCATCCGAAAGAAAACATGAATATCTCAGGCAAATATCTCTTGTCATGGGGCAAAAGGCGCAACTGTGGATAGATCTTCCAGCAAAAGACTCATTTCTTCTCAATAAATATATATACGAAATTGATGATGCTACGTATAGAAAGACGCTTGGTGAATTTATCGATCTACTATCATTGTCAAAATTGATGGACGTTCAAGTTCGAAAACTCTCACTTGGAGAGCGAATGAAGATGGAGATTGTCGCAGCGCTTCTCCACAGGCCCAAAGTACTATTTTTAGATGAGCCAACCATAGGACTTGATGTGGTGATGCAAAAACAACTCCGCGAATTTATAAGCGTCTATAACAAACGATATGAGGCAACAGTTATCCTCACATCTCACTATATGCAGGATGTACAAGCCCTTTGTAAGCGAGTGATCGTGATTGACCACGGGGCCATACTGTTTGATGGATCATTATCAACGCTCATATCGTCACATGCAGGATATAAGGAAATCGCTATATCACTTGATACTCATGTGTCTCAACGTGATCTTGAAATATATGGAACCGTGACTGTATTTCATACATCTGATGCTGTCATACAAGTAAAAAACAGTGATGTGCGTAGTGCGGCAAGTGCTATTTTGAAAAAATATCCCGTTGCAGACATTACGATAAAAGAACCGGATTTAGAAGACGTAATACGGGATGTATATATCAATAACGCGTAGGGAGATGGGTGGGGGAGAACACGAAAGACTGATAGAGAGAAGATAGAAGATGGATGGGGAGAGATGAAATTAGGAAATTATTGTATGAAATCACTTCTGAAGCATGTTGGGGTATTTCATCTTGCATGCATAGACATGTTTACTGATCGTGGTCGGGGAATGGTCTATTTTGGTCTTTCGTTTGTCAACGCGCTTGTGTATTTCCAAATATGGAAATCCGCGGGTGTAAAGATGATTGGTGGGATCGATCTTCAGTCATATTACTTTCTTCTCATGGCGATCGGGTCATTTGTCTTTGTTCACGTTGAGACTCCAATTGCATACCTCGATATTGCAGAAGGAAATCTATCATCTCTTCTGACGAAACCATATTCGTATGGGTTATATAGACTATTCTCTGAGCTACCGTGGCGATTATTTCAAGGGATGGTAGGGGCACTTCTGATCATTTTCTTAGAGCTCGTTTTTCATGTATCAATTCACGTAGTGACTGGATGGATAGAAATACTCATCATGATTCTAAGTATCCTATTTGGATTTTTTATCATGTATTTATACAAAACAATACTAGGGTTGGCAGCATTTTGGATGACTGAAATACTAGGACTGACACAAACATCGGATGTAGTTTTATTGCTCCTCGGTGGATATGTGATACCGATAGTGGCATTTCCATCATGGGCCCAGACTATCGCGTGGATGACACCGTTTCCATATGTGGCATATGTGCCAGTACTTCTTGCTGGAGGGAGTGTAACCATAACCCAATCGTTTCAATACCTGTTTGGGCAGATATGCTGGATAGGGATACTAAGTGTCGTTGTTTATTTTGTTTGGAACGCTGGTGTAAAGCTCTACGTCGGGATGGGGGAATAAGATGAAAATGCTACGTATCACCATCCAACTGCTTCGCATGAACTGGTCGACGCTTCTTATGTATCGGATCAATTTTTTCAACAGTCTCATCACGAGTTTTGTATGGTCAGTATTTCATATCGTGACCATGCTTCTATATACTCATTCGATTCATTCAATAGGCTCATGGGGAGTACCGGACCTTCTTTTATTATCTGTAATGTATTCAAGCGTCATAGGGATTTTTCATATGTTTCTGAGTCGAAATTTTGAACGACTATCACGCTTGGTTCGATTGGGAGAGCTTGATGCGGTACTCGCTCGCCCCATTGATACCCAGTTTGCGGTGTCTCTCTGGCTTGTCAATTACACAGCGATCGTACGGATCATCATTGGTATCGGATTTAGTATATGGATCATCACGTCATACCATCTACCAGTATCGCTCATGAATATAGCCGGAATGATTGTCATGGCTTTCGCAGGATGTGGAATTTTGTATAGTATTTGGATGCTTTTTTCAGTCAGCATCATTTGGTATCCGAGGCTCACGAACATTACTGATTTGTTATATACAGTCAACACACTTGGGCGATATCCACAACAAACATATGTTGGGTCCGGAGATCTCTTGTTTTATTTCGCTCTTCCATTTACGGCCGCAATCAATACGCCGGTGCGCGTCCTTCGAGGTACGATATCAGTCCCAGAAATTCTGATGATGATCTGCATTTCCATTGGATGTGTACTCGTGAGTCGATTTATCTTTTATCGCAGTCTTCGTTCATACGTAGCTGGGGGAGCGTGATAAATAGTTAGAAGAGTGTGTGATATGCTCTACTAAGGAATACGGAGGGTACGATATGAAACTTTTGGACAAAAAAATTTCTGTGATTATTTATTCCGAGGATTATGAAAAATTAGTCTCGTGGTACGAACAAACACTAGGATTTGTCGTTCGTGAACGACTTACCCTACAAAACGATACCTGCACGGGTTTTGATTTTGGGGATACATATTTTTCTATCGGAAAACACGATAAAGTACACGGAGTGAATCTTGATCCTCATCGAATCATGATCGGATTTAACGTCGAAAGTGTAACACAAGCGTATGAAGAGTTGAAAGACAAACAGGTGGCGTTTGTCGCGTTGCCATTTGAATCACCTCAGGGCGGCTTTTGGTGTATGACAATACAGGATCCGGAGCAGAACATTCTTCAGTTTTTTGGAAATAAATAATTTCTTGGTATGCATGCCTCCGCCGCTCTGTCGTCCAATTCGTGTTAGCCCTGTTTACGTTGATCTAACGGGACTGTTAGGCATTTCCTTTTAATACTCTTTGCTCTTTATCCCATGTCCCATGTATAGTACGTATATATGAACCTGCCCTTCACAGAAATCCACAGTAGTGATGAAGTACCTCAATACTCCTTCTGGAGCGGACACGCATGGGAGCGGGGAGCAAGCGACGAGATGGTCGAAGTGAAAAACCCAAGCGACGGAGCCGTGATAGCTCGATTCCCTAAAACAACGAATGAAGAAATTGATGTTGGCATGAAGACAGTGTCAGAAGCACAGATATCATGGGCAAAACGACCGCTTTTCGAGCGAATCAGCATCATAAAAAATGTCGCACAAAAATTTCGGGATCATGAGAAAGAGTTGACAGAGCTTCTCATGTGGGAGATAGGAAAAACGAGAAGTGACGCCAAAAGCGAGATAGTCCGAAGTGCTGAAATCATGGAGTACATGTGTGGTGAAGCAGCGAGCATGACCGGTGACTTTCGAGATAGCGATAGCTTCTCGGGATTCGCGTCGGGACGGTTTGCGCTCATTGATCGTGCCCCGCATGGAGTCGTGCTTGCTATTGCACCATTTAACTATCCCGTAAATCTGGCGATCTCAAAAATCGCTCCAGCCCTTCTCATCGGAAACGGTGTCGTGTTTAAGTCTCCAACACAAGGAACATTATCTGGTCTTTCGATAGTCAAATTATTTCTTGATGGAGGAGTTCCAGGTGAGTTACTCTTTGCTCCAACCGGTGCTGGACGAGCGATCGGAGAATATCTCGTCGCACATCCGCTTGTCTCAATGATCGCATTTACCGGTAGCTCTGAAGTAGGCGCAAAAATCGCTGCAAAGACGACCATGCTCCCGCTCCTTTTTGAATGTGGCGGAAACAATCCTGCGATAATTTTCCCAGATGCAGATATGGCAAAGACAGCAATAGAAATAGTAAAGGGTGCGTTTTCCTACAGTGGACAACGATGTACCGCGATCAAATACGTACTTGCTCGAGGAGAAGTCATGGATCAAATCATCCCACTCGTCGGACAAAAGATGGATGAGCTTATCTCTGTAGGACAGCCATTTGATGAAGCGACAAAAATGGTTGGACCGCTTATCTCTGAGGATGCGGCAAAGACAGTTGAAGATGTGGTTAATGACGCCAGAAATAATGGTGCCGAAGTGTACCGAGGTGGAAATCGACATGGTTCCACATATGAACCAACGCTTTTGAAAAATGTGCGTGCAGATCTCAATGTCGTCAAAATTGAAACATTTGGACCGGTCGTGAGTTTTATCACCGTTCAAGATGAGCAGGAAGCGATGCAAATCGTCAATAATTCTCATTACGGCTTGCAAGCATCAGTATTTACAAAAGATGAAGGAACAGGATTGAAGCTAGCAAGACAGCTTCATGTTGGTACCGTGCAGATAAATGGATCTCCACAGCGCGGTCCAGACCATTTCCCATTTATGGGTATAAAAGGATCAGGGGTGGGAGTTCAAGGCATCCGGTACTCACTTGAAGCCATGAGTAGACTTCGATCAGTTGTCCTCAATAATCCAGAGTAATGTACGTACTACTACAGGAGTTTCAGCTGAAGGCTTCGTGCTAAAGGAGACAGGGATCGGTCTATGGCTGTAATAGTTATGATTATTTGACATGGCGTATACTTTTCATATGTCTATCCCCACACGATATTCCTTAATTACCCCCGATGAAATAACTGGCGCAATCAGAATAGATCGAAAGAATTCTACTTGCGACATGCAAGGGTGGTATATACAAAAAGAGGAAAATACCTATATATTCGTGATCCTGAAAGGAATTCACGGAGTGCGCACTGATATTCCTGCAATACGGAAATACTACATTAGTAGTGGTGAAGCACTCTTTACCATCGATAGCAAAGAATATATAGCTGGAGTAGGTTCAATCGTCGAAATTCCAGCACACTCAACCTACGACCTTCATTCTGTAGGCGATGAGCCTGTTATCTATTTTGTAGATGTCGGTATGAAGCTTGATCTAGATTGGATTCGGTCAATATAAATGCCAAAAAAAGCTATCATTGCAGCAAACTGGAGATCTTCAAAATTTCTCCTATCAAGTCATATGGTGTTTTCGGGCAAACTTGATGAAGTCTTGTGTATACCCAATTGACTCCAAAAAGTTTTGTACCTCTACTTTTTTTGATCCATCT